>CAJXFN010000056.1 GCA_913052655.1 uncultured Flavobacteriales bacterium
CAGCAATAGCTACCTTGTTTGCTAACGGATTACCTCCATATGTAGAACCATGTTCCCCAGGTTTTATACACATCATAATTTCATCATTAGCTAAAACTGCTGAAACAGGAAAAACACCTCCAGAAAGAGCCTTTCCAAGAATTAAAATATCTGGCCTTGCTTCCTCATAATCGGTAGCAAGCAACTTGCCAGTTCTTGCTATACCTGTCTGAACTTCATCAGCGATAAATAGTACGTTATATTTAGTACATAATTTTCTGACACCAGATAAATATCCATCGGAAGGAACAATCACTCCTGCTTCACCTTGTATTGGTTCAACCATAAAAGCTGCTACATTAGGATCTTTTAATTCTCTCTCCAAAGATTCTAAATCATCATAAGGAATTAAATCATAGCCCGGCATATATGGACCAAATCCTTCATAAGAACTAGGATCATCAGAAGAGGAAATAGCAGCTAACGTTCTACCCCAAAAATTTCCTTTAGCAAAAATAATTCTTGCTTTATTATTTGGTATTCCTTTTTTTAAATATCCCCATTTTCTAGCTAGTTTATTAGCCGTTTCTCCTCCCTCAACTCCTGTGTTCATTGGAAGTACTTTATCATATCCAAAATACTTCGTTATATATTCTTCATACTCACCTAAAGTATCATTATGAAACGCTCTTGATGTTAAGGTTAATTTACTTGACTGTAATTTTAACTCATTAACAATAACAGGATGACAATGTCCTTGATTCACTGCGGAATATGCAGATAAAAAATCATAATATTTATTTCCTTCAACATCCCAAACAAAAACACCCTCTCCTTTAGACAATACTACTGGCAGTGGATGATAATTATGAGCTCCATATTTCTCTTCTAATTTAATATATTCTTGAGATGTTTTCATGTTTCTTGAATTTTATTGATTGCAAATATAGTAGATTTAATTAGTAAATATCTACTTTTGCTATATGGGAAAACAGAACAGACGAAAACCAATATTTCTTGAAAATATTGAGATTATTGATACTGCTAATAAAGGAAAATCAGTAGCGAAACATGAAGGGAGAGCCATATTTGTTCATGGAGGAGTTCCTGGGGACGTTTGTGATATTAAAGTGTTTAAAAGAAGAAAGAAATTTTGGGAAGCGAGAATAGAAAAAATACATATATATTCTAATAGAAGAACCAAACCAAAATGTGAACATTTTGGAACTTGTGGAGGATGTAAATGGCAAAATATGCAATATTCTTCTCAATTAGAATTTAAACAAAATGAAGTGATTAATAATTTAAAAAGAATTGGTGGAATTGAATTGCCTAAACATGAAAAAATTTTAGCCAGTAAAAATCAGTATTTCTATCGAAATAAAATGGAATTTAGTTTTTCCAATAAAAGATGGTTAACTTTAGAAGAAATTAACTCTGAAGAAGAAATTTCAGAAAAAAATGCACTTGGATTTAATGTTCCTGGAATGTTCGATAAAATAATCAACCTAAATAATTGTCACTTACAAAAAAATCCTTCTAACTCAATTCGTTTATCTGTAAAACAATTTGCTGATAAAAATGGACTGAGTTATTTTGATATTCGAAATCATGAAGGTCTATTAAGAAATTTAATGATTAGAACTACTTCATCTAAAGACTTAATGGTTTTAGTTCAGTTTTATGAGAATGATAAAAAAAATATCCAACTTTTAATGGAACATCTTAAAACTACTTTTCCTGAAATTACGTCTTTACTTTATATTGTCAATCAAAAAGCAAACAATACTATTTATGACCAAGAAGTTATTTGTTATAATGGAAAAGATCATATTATTGAGGAAATAGACGGTCTTTATTTTAAGATTGGGGCAAAATCCTTCTTCCAAACTAACTCAGAACAAGCTAAAATACTCTACCAAAAAACAAAAGAACTTGCAGATATCAACTCTAAAGATATTGTTTACGATTTATACACAGGAACTGGAACTATAGCACAATATATTGCAACTAAAGCTAAAAAAGTGGTTGGAATAGATTCTGTAGCAGAAGGAATTAAAGCTGCCTATAAAAATGCTGAAAGAAACAACATCACTAATTGCACTTTCTATAATGGCGATATGAAAGAAATTTTTACAGACAAGTTCACTTCAGAAAATGGACATCCAGATATTATTATTACTGACCCTCCTAGGGATGGAATGCATAAAAAAGTGGTAGAACAGATCATGGAAATTGAACCCAAAAGAGTAGTATATGTTAGTTGTAATTCAGCTACACAAGCTCGAGATATTGCTTTAATGGATAAAAAATATAAAGTCACACATATTCAACCAGTTGATATGTTTCCTCAAACACATCATGTAGAAAACATTATTGTTTTAGAATTAAAATAGTAATTTTACCAAAAAATTACTAATGAATAGAAATACAAACATCATAATTACTTGTTCTTCAATACTATTATTTTTAGTTGGAATTATCCATCTAATTAGATTATTTTATGGATGGAAAGTATTTATTCAAGAAACTGAAATCCCTCTTTGGGTAAGTTTAATTGGCACGTCTATACCTATATTTTTGTCTTATCAACTTTTAAAAATAAGAATTAGATGAAAGAGTTTTGGAAAAAACTAAAAGAGTTGTATGATAAAAATCCAACTCTTTTTGGATTCTTACTGTTTATAGATTTGACTATCCTTTATTTTTTAATTCAGTATTTAATCACATAAATGATTCTTAAAATACATCCAGACAATCCAAATCCTAGAAAAATATCACAAGTGATTGAATGTTTACGTGATGGTGGAATAATTGTTTACCCTTCTGACACTGTATATGGAATTGGATGTGACATTTTTAATAAAAAATCTGTAGAAAAAATTGCCCAGATAAAAGGACTCAACATTAAGAAACAAAACTTTTCATTTATATGCTCAGATTTGAGTCATATTTCTGACTTCACAAAACAAATTGACAACAAAACATATAAGTTAATGAAAAGAAATCTTCCTGGTCCTTTTACTTTTATTTTAAATGCAAACAACAGGATTCCAAAACTTTTTAAAACAAATAAAAAAACCGTTGGCATTAGAGTTCCAAAACATAATATTCCACTAGAAATAGTTAAACAACTTGGTAATCCAATTATTACTACATCAGTAAAAGATGATGATAAGATTATAGAACATAGTACAAATCCAGATTTAATCCATGAAAAAATAAGACATTTAGTAGATATAGTAATAGATGGGGGGTTTACAGGAAATGAACCCTCAACAATTGTTGATTGTACTAAATATGATTTTGAAATAATTAGACAAGGAAAAGGAAAACTTCTACTCTAATAATTTTTAAGTCCCCTACTGATAAACATAAAAGGTAATAAGTCTGAAATAGAATTTACAATAATTACAGAATCATTAGCTTGATGTAACAAAATTCTGATATTTTCATTTTGTTTTACCTCATATTCTGCGATTGCTTGTCTACAAGCTCCGCAAGGGGATATAACATCTTTAATCTCAAACTTTTTTGAAATTGCTGTAATAGCAATAGCTTTAATTTTAGTATTAGGAAATTCTGAACTTGCATAAAAAATAGCAACTCTTTCTGCACATAATCCTGATGGATAAGCAACATTCTCTTGATTATTTCCAGCAATAACTTCTCCATTTTCTAATAATACAGAGGCTCCCACTAAAAAACCTGAATAAGGAGCGTAGGCAGATTTTAAAGAATTCTTAGCTATTCGAATAAGGTTCTTATCACTATCAGTTAAAACATTAAATTCTGATTTAACAAATGTTGTAGTAATCTTCTTTTCTATCATAATTTATAACTAAAAGAACTTCCTAAAATATATAAATTCTCAGGATTTGTCTCATTTAATTCTTGTTGAATTCGATAAAATATATTTGCATTAACTTTCTTATGTATAGGATATGAAAATCCTAACGTATATCGTAATTTTTCAAATTCTTCTTCAAAATTCAAGAAATATTCAAATTGAATGAATGGCTCAAATGGTGTTTTTCTTACATTATATGACACATCTAATTTTTGTCTAAATAATGGAAAATAAGATGAGTTATTTCCCTGAATCTGTATCCTTTCTCTAATTGAAAAACTAAATCTTTTATGTTTATATTCTGAAGAAAAATCAAAATAATATCTATTTATATATTCAGAAGAGAAATCTAATTTATAAGAATCCGCAAATCTATATCCAATAGATAATTTCAAATCTGTTTTTTTTATCCTATGAGAAATTTTGACATCCGTGAATACTTTTGACAAAATAGATGAATTTTCTCTGAATCTCACCCCTTCTTTTACATATAGGTTGGTTCTTTTAAATATTTTTTTAGAAAGTCTAAAACTTGTCCAATTCTGAAAATCACTTTGTTGTGAAAAACCAGGAAAGGAGAAAATAAATACTAAAAGTATACTATTTAGTATCTTCCTCATAATAAAAAATCCTGATGTTAGCAGTATCTTTCAAAAAGTCAATTCTTCTAATCTCTATCCTTATAATATCTAAACCAGTTCTTCTACTCAAATCTGCTATTAATTCTTCTCTTCTTTCTGGAACAATTAATTCAATTTTTTCATAGGTAATATTTTTTCTAGTTTCATGCTTTAGTAACCATATCTTCTCTAAACCAAAAGTAATTGCAATAATTAAAAAGTTACCTAACAATAATTCTGCATGACTAATCTTCTTATTAGCTAAAGCGTTTAACACAGAAACTCCAATTACTAAGAAAAGATAGGTCATTTCTTTAATTGGTATTGGATCTGTTCTATATCTAATAATTCCAAATATTGCAAATAATCCTAGGGCGAATCCTAGCTCTAATTTTACATTATCTAATAAGATACACAATATAAAAACTGTTAAACTTATCAGAAAATAGGTAAATAAATAATCCTTATTTTTAGTTACTGGATAATATAAATATCTAATTATAATTGTAATAATAAATAGATTGAATATTGCTTTTGCAAGCAATTTCCAAAAGTCTTCTGAGTCCCACAAAGGAGCTCCAAAGATTTCAAATTCTGATGCTTGTAATAAAATTGTTAATAGTTCCATTATGCTTGTTTTAATTTCTTTATAAATAATAATTTTTCTTTAAATCTATTTCCTTTTAACTCAGGATTCAGAGATAAAGTTGAAATACAATATTTGCTAATTCTCATTGGCAATATACTCATTTCTTTTGCAATTCTCATAAAATCAGACGATCTACTAATTCTTTCTTGTTTTACTTCTGCTATAATAATGTTTTTTAAATCCCCACTTTCTGTATTATTATTAAAAGTTAAGTTAATATCCATCGTCATTCTCTCTTTCTGAGTTTTATGTACAAATGTAATTCTACTAAAATTTATCCATTGTTTAGGATTTACACTAATAGGAGTGCCAAGTGTTTTATTAATATAGTTTTGTTGTTTTTCTGTTAGAGAATCAGAAATCTGCTTGACCTTAGTTCTTTTTTTAATTGTTCTTCCCTTATTATTTTTAAGTTTAATTTCTAAAAAAGTTAGATTACTTCCTACATACTCTCTAAATCTTATTTTATTTCTATTTACTCTCTGGTTGTGGTGATCTAAATAGAATTTTCTATCTTCTGTATCATAATATAAGGACTTATAATGGTGTATTCTTTCTCTATCTATTTCTAAGATTCTATAAAATTCACCCATTTTAGATAAAATATCTGGCAGAAATTTTGAATTAAATGCAAATTTAGTATCTGTTCTACTCATTAACTTTACATTATCCATTTCTGATAATGTAATTGCATCAAAATTAGTATTTAAATAGCTTGAAATATTCACTAGTTCTGTATAATATAATCTTCAAGAATAATGGAACTATTGTTTTCAGAAATATTTACATGATAAAAAACAGGAGAATCATAAGTAACATCATTAACAACAACACTATCTACATAAGTATAAACTACATAATCGCCTTTTCTTAAATATTCAAATTTAAAATTTCCATTCCAATCCGTTTCTGTTTTATCATCAAACAAATCATCCTCATTATTAGAATAAATTATAAAGATATCTTTTCCTGATTTTGGATAATAAGTAGTATCCAATGAAGAAGTTTGAGCATTATATGATGTTGTAAAATATGTTACGTTGCCATTAATCTCAGAAGTACCTCCTTCTCCCGCTGGTTTTTCACAAGATAAAATCATAAAAGTAATCACAAATAAATATATTATTTTTCTCATTATTAATGTTTTATAAATTTGACAATAGATCTTCCTGATTTAACAAAGTAAATACCACTATTCCATTCTGATACATTAATTGAATCTACTTCTTCTTCAGAATGATAAATTCTTTTTCCAAGTATATTAAACACTTCTATTCTTTTAGAGGCCCCTAAAACATACACTCTATTATTTGATGGATTAGGATAAACTCTCATTTTGGATTCAATCTGTAAATTGTTATTTGAAGATATAGTATTGTTATTTTCCTCATAAGAATGAAGTTGATGCGTAAAAATACCATGTCCATTTGGAACTCTAGCATAAGCAACATCTGAGGGCATATTTACAAAATGAACTGCATCAACAACAACTCCACTAGGATCTGTTAGATATACTTCCTCCTGATCTGAAGACAGTCTATAAGTTGTATGTAATCCACTTTGAGAGCTCCCCGCAGTATCGCACCAAACGATTAAATAATCATTAGGTTGAATAGTTATATTTGGGAAAGACCATTTTGTCAAATCATTTTCATTGTCTGATAAATAAAATCCATTTAAATTTATAGCAGAATTCCCACCATTATATAGCTCTACCCAATCATCATATTCACCACTCTGATCTGTAACTTCAGAAAAATTTGACGCCATTATCTCATTAATAACTAATCCACTAACTACAGCAATTTGATGAAACTCTTTTTCTGCTCTTTCAGGTGAAAAAATTCCAGCATCATTATTTTCTGCATAAATATAATATTGTATATCTCTAGCGTCAACATTTATAGTAGCTCCAAATATTCCATCTCCTGCATTACCATCGCCATGGTTTCCATCATCAAACATCTGGATTTTCATGAACTTATCTGCGAACTTAAATCTGTATCCTAAATAAGCATAATTCGAATTTTGAATATTTGCAACAATATTAACTGTGGAATGAGGTAATACAGAAGAATTATTAGTTACAGTAACAATTGGTGGTGGTGATGTAAATTCATTTAAACTTTGTAAATAAGAAATTCTAGAATTCATAAGTTCTGTAATTCCTACAATAGGAACAGGACCCGAACCTACAGAAGTATTTAAATTATTTACAAAATCAGAGTAGCTAAAAAATGCATTAGGATCAGAACTAACTTCTGAATCAATTAGTTGTTGTAATTGTGAAGCTCTTGATAAATAATTATTATTTACAAATTGCTCATTTAATATTGTTCTCATATGAGCGACATACATTTTCTTATATCTCTCTGAAGAGAATATTTGTGTTGTTAATTTGTTTTTAGGATCATTATCTTTATGAAAAATATCTAACTCTTGTAGATCTGTTACTTGAACCGGATTAGGTAATCCATGTGTAAACGTTCCAAATGATTGATTCATATCCCACAGTAATGGGGTAAATCTTCCATTATTATCTTTAAACAGATAAAAGTTATGTGGAATAGAATTAATAGGTCCATCAAGACACACTGTAAGATTTTCAAAAGCCATCATCCAAAGAGATCTGTCAATATCCATCACGCTTTCAACTTCTGTAAAATGATTATTTAAAGTATCTAAGAAGTTTCCTAAATCAGTCCAATCATTTGAAGATTGCATCTCATATATCTTCTGATAACAATTTGTATCTGCAATATATTCTAAAATCTTATTTGAACCAGGAGGACATCCTGAAACTTGAATTCCAGTATTCTCTACTTTAAAGAAAGGTCCTTTTCTCTCATAAAAATTTTCATTAGTAAAATCATCATCTATGGACTGTACACAAGTATACAAACCTATCAATGTTCCATTTACAAAAACATTAGCATAAGTTGCTTTTGGAGATGGCATGTAATTTCTCGCCATCTCATAAGTTAAAACTTCCCGAACAAAAGAGGGATCTCTAAATCCATTAGAGAGTTTTAAAACATTATAACCATTAATAGATTGTCCATTATTAATATAATCTAACTTGATATTAAATGGATTTTTAGTATTATTTATATTATATGAACTATTACCTTTATACTTAATGCCTACATCTTGATCCGCAACCCCATCAATTAAAATAGAATCTGCTATCAATCTCTGTCCTAAATCGTTTGCATAATATACATCTAAGGTATCATCCCAGTTAGGTTCACTAAAAAATATTTCTATGTTTCGAATTCCAATATCAAAAACATTTTGTGAAAATACTGAAGTAACACAAACAAATGATAATAAAAAAGTCAATTTTTTTTTCATTGTATTTTTTGGTAAGTTAAAATAATATAAAATATTGGCTAATTTAATGTAAAAAATTAAAAAATTTGTAATACCACAGTATCATATTATTCTTTCAGATATTTCTCTTTTGCTTTTTCCCAATATAAATCCATATTAGACAAAGTCATTTCAGATAGGATTAATCCATCTTTTTTAATAATATCTTCCATAATTTGGAATCGTTTTATAAATCTTTTGTTAGTTCTCTCTAAAGCGTCTTCAGGATTTACATTAATAAATCTTGAATAATTAGTAAGAGCAAATAACACATCTCCAAATTCTGATTCAATTTTATCCTGATTACCTTTTTTTACTTCTTCTTTAAATTCTTCAATTTCCTCTAATACCTTTTCCCAAACCTGTTTCTTATTTTCCCAATCAAAACCAACTCCCCTAACTTTTTCCTGAATTCTAAAAGCTTTTACAATTGCTGGTAAAGATTTTGGAACTCCCTCTAATACAGATTTTTTTCCTTCTTTCAATTTTAACTTTTCCCAATTTTCTTTAACTTCCTCTTCGTTTTTCGCGGTTACATCCCCATATATATGGGGATGTCTGTGTATTAACTTATCACACAAATTATTTATTACATCCGAAATATCAAAATCATTTGTTTCGGAGGCAATTCTAGCATAAAAAACTACATGTAATAAAATATCACCAAGTTCTTTTTTTATTTCTTCCATATCCTTGTTCAAAATTGCATCAGAAAGTT
>CAJXFN010000057.1 GCA_913052655.1 uncultured Flavobacteriales bacterium
TTTGATAGTTCTTCATTTATAGCTCCGTAACTTGTATTGTGTATTGGTCGCTTACTTAAGTTAAATGACACATGAGTTATCATAAGTTTATCTTTCCATTTATTCTTAAAAATAGAATCTCGATATTTAAATTTACATTCTGAATTTGTGAAAATATGTTCTTTTCCGTCTATCAAATTAATAGTCCATACTTTATCAATGACATTTTTCACTTCTACCCCATAAGCTCCAATATTTTGCATGGGAGAAGCTCCAATATTTCCTGGAATTAGTGCTAAATTTTCAATTCCTGAGAGACCATTTTCAATACTCCACAATACAAATTTATGCCAATTTTCTCCGGCTCCAACTTTTATATTTTTAATATGCTCATTTTCTGAAATAATATCAATTCCTTTTATCTCATTTTTTATAATGAGCCCATCAAAATCTTTTGTGAAAAGCATATTACTGCCACCCCCAAGAATTAGATAGTTATTTTTTTTAAATTCTTCTTTTTTTAGAAGATGTTTAAGTTCTGCAATAGAATGTATTTCACAAAATAATTTACAATTTACTTTAATTCCAAAAGTAGTTAGTTTTTTTAGAGATATGTTTTTGGAAAAGTTCATCAAGACACAAGAACCTCTTTTATTTCTTTGTCATGAAATCTATAAGTTTTACTAGGAAAGTTTTTGATTATTGAGTAATCATGAGTAGCAATAACAATTGTTGTTCCATTTTGGTTAATTTCTTTCATAGTTTCAATAATACTTTTAGACTTTTCAGGATCTAAATTGCCTGTAGGTTCATCTGCCAAAATAATTTTTGGATGATTTAATAGAGCTCTAGCTATAGAAACTCTTTGTTGTTCTCCACCAGAAAGTTCAAATGGCATTTTCTTTTCAACTTTTTTTAAATGAACCGTATTTAAAACTTCAGCTATTCTTTCTTTAATTTTATGTTTGTCTTTCCATCCAGTTGATCTTAGTACAAACTCTAAGTTTTTGTAGATGTTTCTATCTGATAGTAGTTGAAAGTCTTGAAAAATAATTCCTAATTTTCTTCTAAGGTATGCAATATTTCTATTTTTAATTTTTGACAAATCATAATCCGCTATTTGGATATTTCCGATCTGGAAATCAACACCTTTGTATAGTGATTTTAATAATGAACTTTTTCCACTTCCTGTTTCTCCAATAAGATAAATGAAATCTCCTTCTCTAACCTCTAAATTAATATTTTTTAATATTTCATTATTATGGTATGAAATATGAAGTTTCGAAATTGAAATAATAGACTTACTCATCTTCTTTGTATTTAAAGATTTTTCCAAATGGCATTTTTGTGATTGTTTCTTTTAGTTTTCCTGAAGGGTCTTCGATATCATTTTTTTTAAATCCTCTATCTATCTGATCAGCTCTAAAATAGGCTTTTAGAGATAGGTCTTCATCTCTTAACTGAACAAAGTCAGGGATTTTTCCAGTTCCTTTTATTTTTAAAATATGCAACATAATAATGTCGTAAAAATAGTGTTTTTATTGTGTTGAGAGATATTTTTTTTGGATTTACTTGTTAAAAAAAGATGTTGAAAACTTCGAATTTTAAGTTTATACAGAGTGTTCTTTATCTTTAATTTTAAAAACTGATAATAATAACTAGTCATGACAAAACAATTTTTGATAACCTTGTTCTTGTTTTTATTTTTTTTAGATTTAAATGGTCAAGTAAGTAATCTGAATAAAGCAGAGTATTTATATAGAAATGGAGAGTATAGTTTAGCTCAAAATATATTTATATCTGAACTTAATAATTCAGGAAAAAATGATTTTGTTTTATATAGAATTGCTGAATGCTCTAAGAAGATGGGAAATAATGATGCTGTATACTGGTATCAAGAATTATTAAATAAATATAAGAACTCTAACTATTATCAAAAATCGAAGTTAGATCTTTCATACATTTATTTTGCAGAAAAGAAATACTCAAATTCAGTAAGACTATTAGCTGATATTAATCAAAAAGAACTGATGACAGATGAATACTTCTTTAAATATGGATATTCTTTGTTTTATTTAGAGAAGTATGATGACGCAAAATATAATTTTTTAAAAGTAGAAAAAGGAAAATACAAGGCTCTCTCTCAATATTTTTATGCACATATTTGTTATGTTCAGAAATTGTATCATAAATCTCTTTCAAGCTTTCAATCCTTATCTGATGATAAAATATTTTCAAGAATTGTTCCTTATTATGTAACACAAATATACTATTACTTGCAAAAATACTCGGAAGTTGTAGAATATGCGGTTCCTCTATTAGAGAATGTTTTATCCTCCAGAGAATCAGAGATAAACAGGATTATTTCTGATTCTTATTATCATCTTTCGGATTATGAAAGTGCCATCATATATTTTAACAGGTATTTAGAGATAACAGAAGAAGTAAGCGTAGTTGATTATTTTCAGTTAGGGCAGATTAGTATTTATTTAAAAGACTATGAGAAAGCAATTGGTTATTTAGAAAAGGTTAAGAACATTAATGATAGTATATATCAATATACTTCTTATTATTTAGGAAAATCGTATTTAAAAACAAATAAGAAAAATTTTGCTATAAATGCATTTAAGAATGCTTCTGAAATAAATTTTGATTTAGAGATAAAAGAGGAATCTTTATATAATTATTTTAAGCTTTCTTACGAGTTAGATTTGCCTTATTCTAATCTCAATTATGTGATGGATCAGTTAGAAAAATTTAATCTATCAAAGTATAAACAAGAGATGAAGCTTTTAATGATAAATATGTTTCAAAGTACTAATCAGTATCAGCAAGCTTTTGATTTTTTAAAAAACAGTCACCTTCCTAAGAAAAAACAAAGGCAAACTCTTCAAAGGTTAGCTTATTATATTGGAATTCAACATTATAATAATGCAAATTATAGTAATGCCTTGCTTAAGTTTGAGTTTGCTAGAAAATACCGGGAAAATATAGAGATAGACGTGATGTGTTTGTATTGGCTCGCAGATTGTTATTATCAGTTAAATGATTATGATAGGTCCATAATACATTATAAAGAATTTTTAGAAACTCCTTCTAATTCTTTAATTGATAAAATTTCAATAGCAAGGTATAATTTAGCTTATTCTTATTTTAAGTCTAAGAAATATAATAAGGCGATAAATATGTTTAGAAAGTCTATTAATTCTGAATTAGATTTAGTTAGAATGCGTGATGCGAAATTGAGGTTAGCAGATAGTTACTATATGATGTCTGAATTTGAAAATGCAGCTAATTATTATCATAAATCAAGGTTAGATATTCTAGGATTGAAAGAGTCTGATTTTGATATGGATTATTCTGCGTATCAAGAGTCAAAATGTTATGGATTAATATCTGATTACGATCGTCAGGAAAAGTGTTTGAAAGGATTAATCTTAGGATCTGAAGAATCTCCATATTTTGAAAGGTCTTTAATAGACCTTGCTACACTGTATAAAAACCAAAATAAAAATGAGGAAGCGATTATATATTACGATAAAGTTATAAATCTGTCTAAAGATGACGAAGTACTTTCTAAGTCTTTGTTAAACAAAGGCTTGATTTATTTTAACGAAGAGAATTTTGAAAGCTCCATTTTATGTTTAAAAGAAGTAATTGAGAATTATCCGAGAACTGTTTCATTTTCAAATGCTAAAATTGGATTAAAAGACGCTTATTTACAAATGGGAAGTATAAATGAATACTTATCATATATAAATAAAATTCCGCAATTAGATATTTCTGTTTCTGCAAAGGATTCGTTGAGTTATAAGGCAGCTTACAATAGATTTAATAAGGCAGAGTATTATGACTCCAAAATTCAATTTAAAAGTTATTTAGAAAACTTTGGAGAATCATCAATTTTTTATAAACAATCACTATATTATTACGGTGAATCTTGTTGGAAAACAAAAGATACATTACTTGCAATAGAGTCATTTCAACTAGTAGTTGATTTAGGAGTTTCCGTATTTTACGAACCTTCCTTGGTTAAAATTTGTAGATATTTCTATAATACTAAGGATGTTGAATTATCTAACAAATATTATCAGTTGTTAGATTCTACAGCTTCCTCTAATGGATTAAAAAGAGAATCTATTATCAGACTTATGTTTGGTTTTGAAAGGTTAAATGAGAAACTTGCGGTTTCCTATGCAAATCGTGTTCTAAAATCTGGTAAATTAAATGATAGACTAGTAGCTAGATCAAAACTAATAATTGCAAGAAATGATTTTAATATTGGAAACTTTGCTAGATCATCCAATCTATGTGATGAAATTGTTGCATTGACTAACAATGAAGACGGATCCGAAGCGATGTATATGAAGTCTTATTTTTCATTTCTTAATGATGATTATATAAAAATAGAAGAGTTAGTATTTCAGCTTGCGGAAGAATATTCTTCAAATCATTGGATTGCAAAAGGCTTTATATTACTTTCTGATGTATATGTAAAACAAAAGAATTATTATCAAGCAAAAGCTACTTTAGAAAGTATTATAGAAAATCATGATGGATTAGAATTAGTGAATGAAGCAAAATTTAAATGGGAACAAATTGTAGAGAAGGAACAGATAAAGAAAAAAAATGAAGTAGAGGAGGTGTCAATTACAATAGGAGATACATTGGATTATAAAATTACCTACTCTGATTTAGAAATAGAAGAAGAATTTTAAAATTAAAATAAAATGAAAATATTACATGTCTGTTTTTTTGTTTTTTTGTCTGTAAAATTGTTATTTTCTCAAGATATAGATCAAGCAGAAGTAAAAGTTTTGGAGGGTTTTAAACCTGAGATCCCAGAATCTGAAAAGATAAAGGAAACTTCTGATTTTATTGATACTAATAAAATTGATAAGGTCCAGATATATTCGTTTCTCAATAAAACTTTAGATGTTTCTTATGAATCAAGACCTATAAAATCTGCAAAATTAAGTGGAGAAAAATTACCTGAGATAAAAAGATTTTTAGTGTTGTTAGGAGGAGGTACTCATTCTTTACATTCCAATATATCCTATAATAGTTTAAGAAAAGATTATTATTCCTACGGAGTGACATTTAATCAATTTTCTAACAGTTATAAAGTGTGTTATGATGATGTGTCTAGAAATGATGATATATTTAAAAATTCACATGTTAATTTAAAAACATTCGTAAAAAAGATTGGTGTTAAGAATATATTAGTTGCAAATATAGATTATGACAGAAGAGCATCAAAATATAAAGAAGATTTTCCAGGATCTTCACAATGTGAAGATTGTGATCTTAATAGATTTTCTTACTCTAAATTTGGAATTTCTTTGATTTCAAATGAGTTATCTGATCATGAGTTAAAATATAAAACAAAATTCTTCATTTCAGATTTAAATCAGTTATCAGAGAATCAAATTCATTTTAGTAGTATATTAAGTAAATATGTTTATAATTATCCTTTAAATGTAAAATTAGACTTTAACGATTACATAAATTATTCAAAAACTGATTCTTTATCATCAAGAGAGAAAATGGGTGTGAAAGAGTTTTTAGTTTCTCCATCTACATTACTAACAGAATATGGAATAGATTTTAATATTGGTTTAGATATGTATTATCAGACTGATTTGATAGATGGCTCAAGTTTTGAGTTTTTTCCTCAATTTCAGCTTAGTAAATATTTGGTAAAAAATATTCTTTTTGTAGAAGGAGGAATTCGGTCTGTTAGAGTTAGAAATACAATAAAGTCTTTGTCTGATGAAAATCCGTATATAATAGCTCCCGGTACTAATCAAATATATGGAATAGATAGTCTTATTTCTCTAAATTTAAAAAGCACAGATATCAAGAATGAGTTATACTTACAAATGGAAAATGTAATTGGTAGAGATGAAATATTTAATGGTAGTATTTCTTATGGAAAAATCTCTAACTTGCCATTTTACTATTCGATAAATTTAGATAAAAATAGAAGATTTTATTTTTCCTATATAGACGTCTGGAGATTGAGAGCAAATGCAAATTATAAATGGCAAATTAATGATTTGATTGGCATAAATGCATCCATAAATTATTTTAAGTACGATACCACTGTATCAAACAAAGAAAATATTAACGGGAATTTTGGTGTTTCTCTTAATTTAGATGAGAAAATAAAAGTAAATACCAGTATATCTTATTTAGGAGAAAGAAAATCTTTAAGTTCAAGTGGAGATTTTGAAACTTCTATACTAGAGATTAATTGGTCGGAAGAATATGTGCTAAATCCTCAAATTCATACTAATATATCTATTGATTATAATTATACTAATTCCATTTCAGGATTCTTAAGAATTAATAATATTTTAAACTCAAAACAAGAGATGTGGTACGGATACAGGGAAATTGGTATTAATGCTTGGGTTGGATTGTCCTATTCCTTCTAGAAAAAGTTATTAACTTTTGTTGATAAACTTTTATCAATTTTAATGTTAAAACACACTATTTTTGCCATGTCTATTTATATATTTGTCTAACTTAAAAATAAGAGATTAATTACACTAAAATTATGAGTGAAGAGAATAAAAATCAAGATTATGGCGCTAGTAATATTACAGTGCTTGAAGGACTGGAGGCTGTGCGAAAAAGACCCGCCATGTATATTGGAGATATTGGTCAGAAAGGATTACATCATTTAGTGTATGAAGTAGTCGATAATTCTATTGATGAGGCTCTTGCAGGTCATTGTTCTCATATTGATGTTTTTATTAATCAAGATAATTCAATTACAGTTTCCGATAATGGTAGAGGTATTCCTACAGATATTCACGAAAAAGAGGGAAGGTCTGCTCTAGAGGTTGTAATGACAGTACTACACGCAGGAGGTAAGTTTGACAAGGGGTCTTATAAAGTATCTGGAGGTCTACATGGAGTTGGAGTTTCTTGTGTAAACGCTCTTTCTACAGATTTAAGAGTAGAAGTTCATAGAGGAGGTAAGATTTTTGAACAAGAGTATAAAATTGGTATACCTCAGTATGATGTAAGAGAAATAGGAATCACTGATAAAACAGGTACCTTTGTAACTTTTAAACCAGATGATTCAATTTTTGTAGATACTATATATCATTTTGATATTTTATCTGCTAGATTAAGAGAGCTTTCTTTTCTGAATAAGGGTATTCATTTATCTCTTACTGACAAGAGAAGGACAGATGAAGAAGGAAGTTTTGTAAAAGAAGAATATTTTTCAGAAGGAGGATTAAAGGAATTTGTTTCTTTTTTAGATGGAACAAGAGAATCTATATTGAATAATGTGATTTATTTTGATGGAGAAAAAGATGGAGTACCTGTTGAGGTTGCAATGGTTTATAATTCCTCCTATACGGAGAATGTACATTCTTATGTAAACAATATTAATACACATGAGGGAGGTACGCACCTTTCAGGATTTAGAAGAGGACTCACTCGTACTCTTAAAAAATATGCAGATGAGTCAGGTTTGCTTAAAAAAGTTAAGTTTGAGATTTCTGGAGATGACTTTAGAGAAGGTTTGACCGCAGTCGTTTCTGTCAAGGTAATGGAGCCACAATTTGAAGGACAGACGAAAACAAAGCTTGGAAATAAGGAAGTTACCTCTTCCGTTTCTCAAGCAGTAAGTGAAATGCTTGCTAATTATTTAGAAGAAAATCCCAAGCAAGCGCAATTGATTGTACAGAAAGTTATTCTTGCTGCTACTGCTAGAAATGCAGCAAGAAAAGCAAGAGAAATGGTACAAAGAAAATCTGTAATGACGGGTTCAGGACTTCCTGGGAAATTATCCGATTGTTCAGAGAGAGACCCTGAGAAGTGTGAAATTTTCTTAGTAGAGGGAGATTCTGCTGGTGGTACAGCCAAGCAAGGAAGAGACAGACATTTTCAAGCAATTTTACCGTTAAGAGGAAAAATTTTAAATGTAGAAAAAGCCATGCAGCACAAGGTTTTTGAAAACGAAGAGATTAAGAATATGTATACTGCTCTTGGTGTATCTGTAGGTACTGAAGAAGATGAAAGAGCTTTAAACACAGAAAAATTAAGATACCATAAGATTGTAATTATGACAGATGCTGATATTGATGGTAGTCATATTGCGACGTTAATTCTTACTTTTTTCTTTCGTTATATGAAGGAATTAGTAGAAAAAGGATATATCTATATTGCAACTCCACCTCTATATTTATTAAAGAAAGGTAAAGATCAAAGATATTGTTGGTCCGACGAGGAAAGAGATAGATTGATTGAAGAAATGAAAGCAGGAAAAGATGTAAACGTTGGAATACAGAGATATAAGGGTCTTGGGGAGATGAATGCTGTTCAACTTTGGGATACAACCTTAAATCCTGAACAAAGAACTTTAAAACAAGTTTCAATTGATAGTGCTGCAGAGGCAGATAGAGTGTTTTCTATGTTAATGGGAGATGAGGTGCCACCAAGGAGAGCGTTTATTGAGGCTAATGCTAAATATGCAAATATTGATGCTTAATAATAAAAAAAATAAAAATAAATGAAAGTAACAGTAGTAGGAGCGGGGGCAGTAGGAGCGAGTTGTGCTGAGTACATTGCAATTAAAAATTTTGCTTCTGAGGTTGTTTTAGTGGATATTAAAGAAAATTTTGCCGAGGGTAAAGCAATGGACTTAATGCAAACATCATCATTAAATGGATTTGATACTAAGATTATAGGAAGTACTAACGATTATAGCAAAACTTCTGGTAGTGATATTGCGGTAATTACATCTGGTATCCCTAGAAAGCCTGGGATGACAAGAGAGGAACTTATTGGAATTAATGCAGGTATTGTTAAAACTGTTTCAGAAAACTTAATTAAATATTC
>CAJXFN010000058.1 GCA_913052655.1 uncultured Flavobacteriales bacterium
ACCAATGGTTGTATAACTTCTGTATCTGATACCGTAAATGAACCTATCTCATCTATTAGTTTGTCTATTTCTGTTACAGATGTCTCTTGTAATTTTGGAGATGATGGGGCTGTTGATTTAAGCGTAATAGGAGGTTCACCACCATACACATACTTATGGTCTAATGGTGATGGATCACAAGATATTGATTCATTACAAGCTGGTAACTATACAGTCATTGTAACAGATGATTTTGGATGTCAAGATAGTATTTTGGCTAATGTATCGGAGCCTATAAATCCTCTTTCAGCATCTTTAAATATAATCAATGTTGGATGTTTTGGACAGAATTCAGGTGAAATCGATCTAACTGTAACTGGAGGAACCCCCAATTATACTTATTTGTGGAATACTGGAGAAACTGAAAACCCTATCAATATAAATTTAAATCCTGGAAATTTTTCTGTTCAAATTACAGATGAAAATATGTGTAGTATTGATACAGCATTTAGGATCGCCGCTTTTACAGTGGATTGTGTCCCTAATGTATTTACCCCAAATGGAGATGATGTAAATGATGTATGGTTGTTAGAGGATGCTTTCTTCTATTCTGACTCAGAAGTAAGAGTTTATAATAGATATGGAAAATTAGTATTTAAGTCATTTGGTTATGCGTCACCTTGGGATGGTAAGAATGAATCAGGAAATGATGTTAAAGATGGATCTTACTTTTATGTAATTGATTTGGGAGATGAGTATGATAAAATAAAAGGAACAGTGTCTATTATCCGATAAAATCTATGATATCTTTGATATTTTCAGGAGAAAAATAAGTAGTTGATTTATCTTTCTTAAACCAAGTGATTTGTCGCTTTGCAAATCTTCTAGTGTTTTGTTTGATTTTATCAACAGCCTCAGTGAGTGTTGTAACTCCATCATAATATTCAAATAACTCTTTGTATCCAACTGTTTGTAATGAGTTTTTATATTTGTAAGGCAAGAGAGACTCTACTTCTTTAAGTAATCCTTTTGATATCATTTCGTCTACTCTGTTGTTAATTCTATCGTAGAGTAATTCCCTTTTGATTTGAAGTCCTACTTTTATTATGTTAAAATTTCTTTTTTTAGAGGTTTTAGTTTTGAAACTTGAAAATGTCTTGTTTGTTGAATAAATTATTTCTAATGCTCTCATCAATCGTTGTGGGTTTTTTTTATCCACTTCTTTGTAAAATATAGGATCTTTTGATTCTACTTCTTTTCGTAGAAATTCAATTCCTTTTTCATTATAGATATTTATTACTTTTTTTCTCATTTTTGAAGATATATCCGGCATTTTGTCTAAGCCTATACATATTGAATCTATGTAAAGTCCCGAACCACCAACTAAAATTACTTTATCTTTATTATGAAATAATTCTTCAATTTTTTGGATAGCATCTTCTTCAAAATTTCCAACATTATAATCTTCTGATACAGAAAGGTGTTGAATAAAATGATGTTGTACCTCCATTAGTTCATCTTTTGATGGAGGTGCTGATCCAATTAATAATTCCTTGTAGAATTGTCTAGAATCTGCAGAAACAATTTCGGTATTATAGTGTTTAGCAAGATTTATGCTAAGTTTGGTTTTTCCAATAGCAGTAGGTCCTAAAACAACAACTAGTGTTTTAGTATTCATAATCCTCAAATTTATCAAAATCTTCTAGCTCTTCTTCAAAAGGATCAAATTCTCCTATATTCTCTTCCGATTCAAAGTTAAATTTTGGAGCTTCGCTAGGCATTTTTCCTTTTGAGTATAGATTAGTACTTTCTATTGAAACTACTTTTTCAACATACTGAATATAGAACCTCCACATTTTAAGAAAGTCATAAACATAAATTAGTTGTGTTTCAGAAGAGTATAGTAATGTCGAGATAATTACTTCATTCATCACAAGCGATTCTCCTCCTTTTTCAGAAGTATCATATAAAGTGATTTCTCTTCCCAGATTTAAATCAGAATCAGTTTGAAAAAAGGAAGCCATTTCAAAATCATTCAAGTTAAAATTTTTAGTAATTAATCTGTGTAATTCTTCAAGAGTTAAATTTTCATCAATAATCAATTCTCTAATTACATCTTCATTACTTTCTAATGTAGCTCTAAGTTTAATCATTAGTATTTAGGTTTATTTCTGTTGCTTTATTTTTCATAAATTCTAATGCAGATTCTCTGTTGTTTTCTATTTCTCCTTCTAATATTGCTTCTTTTAAAGAGTTTTTCAGAATTCCAACTTGTTTACCAGCTTCTATGTTAAATATTTCCATAATTTCTTGTCCTTTAATTGGAGGTTGCCAATTTCGGATATGGTCTTTTTCTTCTACTTCTTTCAGTTTTTTTCGAACTAATTTAAAATTGTTGATATATTTTGCAACTTTAAGTGGGTTTTTTGAAGTTATGTCTGCTTCACATAAAGTCATTAAATCATCAATATCATCTCCAGCATCAAAAAGTAGTCTTCTGATAGCGGAGTCTGAAACAATATCTTGTGCCAGAACAATTGGTCTCAAGTGAAGTGTGACTAATTTTTTTACATACTTCATTTTTTCATTTAAAGGAAGTTTTAGTTTTCTAAAAATTCGTGGGACCATTTTGCCTCCAAGAAATTCATGTGAATGAAAAGTCCAGCCGTGATCTTTTTCAAAACGTTTGGTTTGAGGTTTAGCAATATCGTGTAATAAAGCTGCCCAGATAAGCCATAAGTTGTTGGTGTTTTTTCTAATGTTATCTACTACTTCAAGTGTATGATAGAAGTTATCTTTGTGTGTAAAATCCTCTCTTTTTTCTACTCCTTGTAATTCTACGATCTCTGGAAAGAATTCATGTAATAATTTGGTGTTGAATAATAATTTTAGTCCTGTAGAGGGTTTTTCTGATAGTAGAATTTTATTTAATTCTTCAGTAATTCTTTCTTTTGATATAATAGAAATTCGTTTAGCATTTTTACAAATAGAATTATAGGAATTTTCTTCAATAATAAAGTTTAGTTGTGTGGCAAAACGAATAGCTCTCATCATCCTTAGAGGGTCGTCAGAAAAGGTGGTGTCTGGGTTTAGTGGGGTTTTGATAGTTTTAAATTTTAGATCCTTAGTTCCATTAAAAGGATCTATTAAGTTTCCGTAACATGATGCGTTTAAGGATATAGCCATTGCATTTATGGTAAAATCTCTTCTATTTTGGTCATCTTGAAGACTTCCATCTTCTACTATTGGTTTTCGGGAATTTGATCTATAAGACTCTTTTCTAGCTCCTACAAACTCATAACATTCTGATCGATACTTAATCATAGCGGTTCCAAAGTTTTTAAAATATTTCACCTCTGTATTATTCCCTAATTTTTTAACAACTTCTTTTGCTAGATTTATTCCTGAGCCAACACAAACAAAATCGATATCTGTATTGATTTGTTTTCTGTTTAAAAGTACATCACGAACAAAACCACCTACTACATAGCATTCTAAATTAGTAGAATCTGCTACTATAGAAATAGTTTTGAAAATAGGATTTGTAAGAAATTCTGATAAGTTCACTATCGTATTTTTGTTATCTTTCCATTTGTTTCTATTTTTAGGATTACAGAAGGAGTTTCCATTCTTTCATCCTGTCGCAAATTTACTATATAATCTGCATTATTTTTGATATGATTAGAAATATCTGAGAACTGTTTTGGACTTTCCTCACCACTAATGTTGGCAGAAGTAGAAACAATAGCTCCTTTGAATTTATTTATTAGTTCAAAACAAAATTCATCTGAGGGAATACGTATGGCAGCAGACCTATCTTTCGGAAGTAAATTATTAGAAAGACCTATAACATTAGGGTAGATTACAGTAGTTGGTTGATCTGTAATGTTAAATTTAGGAATATGATTTGTGTACTGATATAACATATTGATATCTGAAACTAAGGTAATGAGAGCTTTTGATTCCTCCCTTTGTTTAATCTTATATATCTTCTTTATTGCATTTTGATTTGTAGCGTCACAACCTAATCCCCAAATAGTGTCTGTAGGATAAAGGATAATCCCCCCACTTTTTAAAATCTTAAGAGCTTTTATAATTTCTGCTTGCATTTATAAGTTTTTATATATATTAAATAAATTTTTTGCAACTTTATCTTCAGTGAAATTTTGTGCGTATTGGTATCCTTCTTCTATCATTTTCACACTCAAATTTTTGTCAGATTGTATTTTTATTATTGCTTGTGTAAGTTCCTTATTAGATAGAGGGTTAATGTAAATTGAGTGTTTTCCTCCTGCTTCTGAAAAACACCCTCCTTTCGAAGTGATAACAGGCGTTTTACTGAATAAAGCTTCAAGAATTGGTAATCCAAAACCTTCAAAAAGAGATGGGTACAACATAATATCTGCAGATTGATAAATTGCAGCCATTTCTTTTAAGTTTATATTATGTATTAAGTGTACTCTATCTGATAATTTGTGTTTACGTATATATTCTAAGCACTTATTTTTATAGCTTTTTCCATCACCTATAATTACTAAGTGTTGATTATTTATCTTCTGAATACTTTTTAGAATATTTAGTAGATTTTTTCTTTCTGTAATACTAGAAACATGTAATAAAAAGTTTCGAGGCAGATTGTATTTAGATATAACTTTTTGCTTTTGATCGTTAGGAATAGATTTTTGAAAGATAGCATTACATCCTTGATATACAACTTTGATTTTATTTTCTGGTATGTTAAAGAATTCGATAATATCCGATTTAGTTTGTTTGCTAATTGCAATTATTTTGTCTGCTCTTTTACAGGCTGACAGAAATTTTTTGTGGTATATTTTCCTATCAATTGTATTAAATAGATGTGGATAACGAATAAAAATAAGATCGTGAATACTAACTACTGATTTAATTTTAGTTTTTTCAATTCCTAAAGGAAGCTCATGTGAAAGTCCGTGATAAATATCTATTTCATCTTGTATTAGATCTTTTACAATGTTTTTACTTCTCCAATATTTTTTGAATAGATTCCCAACAAGAGAAAAAGGAACTCGTGTATGGCAATTTTCTCTCTCATCTAAAAAGGAAAGTCTGTTGTTTTGAATTAGTTTTGGAGTGTACAGAAAGTAATCGTTATCTTGGAAAAAATGAGATAAAATACGAATAGAGTCTCTTGAGTAATTACCTAATCCTGTTTGGTTATAAAAAGCGCGTTTAGCATCAAATCCTATTCTCATTTTGTTAGAATTTTTGTAATAACGCAAATATAATATATTTATAAGCTATAATTATGATGTCTTTTACTTTAGTTTTGTTAATTTTGTAATCCAAAATTAATTTATGAAAATAAAGAATCTATTATATTTAATAATGGCAATTGTCTTTACAAGTTGCGGAACATCATCTGTAATTGTAAATGTACAACGACCAGCTGATATAAGTGTGCCACAAAGCGTACAAAAAGTAGTTGTGGTTAACAGGAGTACTGCAGGAAAAGAAAATATGGTAGGTAATATTGTAGAGGGGATATTTACAGGGGAAGGAATTGGTGCCGATAAAAAAGGATCAGAATATTGTATCATGGGACTTACACAGATGCTTGCTAATTCAGAAAGATATGAGCTTAGAGGCGGTGGAGATTTGAATTTAAAAGGAACTGGAACCTCTACATTTCCAGATTTATTAGCTTGGCGTAAAGTGAAAAAAATTTGTGATACATATGGTGCAGATGCCTTGATTGTACTTTCTACATTTGATTCAGATTCTAGAACATTTGAAGGTAAAAAAATAGTAAAGACTAAAACAGTAAAAGGAGCTAAAATAAAAGAAGTAAGATACCCTGTTACTTTAGTGATGGAAATTGAAAGTGGTTGGAGAATATACGACGCGACTACTAAAAAGATAGTAGATGTAAATAAGTTTACTGAAGTAAAAGAATATGTAGAATGGGGCAGTAGTTATGATGAGGCAAGAGCAAATCTCCCTTCAAAACGACAAGCTTTAAAGAGTTCAGGTATATTTGCAGGAGAACAATATGGGTTTAGAATTACTCCTGTCTGGGTAAAACAAAATAGACTGTATTTTACAGGAAAATCTGAAGAGTTGAAACTGGCAAAAAATTATGTAAAAAGAGGAGATTGGGATAAGGCTATAGAAATATGGAAGTCTGCAACTGATCATGAAGATTTTAAAGTAGTTCGTAAAGCGTATTATAATTTAGCACTTGCCTCAGAAATCAAAGGAAAATTAGACACTGCAATAGATTACGCTGAAAAAGCAGAACAAATGGGAGAGAAAAGAGCTACTTCTTATATTTCTACTCTAAAAAAGAGACAACGAGATGAAAAAAGATTACAAGAACAATTAAATAACTAAAAAACTAAATTATGGAAAACCAAGGATTACCAAGAGTATTAGTATTCGGATTATTAGGAATTATTTTGCTATTTATATTCGGATCGAGCATGTTTATTACTATTAACCCAGGACAAAAAGGAGTTCTTTTCGAAACATTAGGTGATGGATTAGATAAAGAAACAATATATGGTCAAGGACTACATGTTGTAGCCCCATGGAACGATATGATAGTATATGATGTGAAAGAAACAGAAACATTCGAAAAAATGGAAGTTTTGTCTAAAAATGGACTTTCTATTAAAATTGATCTGTCTATTATTCATAAACCTGTAAACGATAGAATAGGATACTTACACGACAATATAGGAACTAATTATTTAGAGAAGATAATTAAGCCAGCTGTAAGATCGGTAACTAGAGAAGTTATTGGAGATTATCTACCTGAAGAATTGTACTCTACCAAAAGAGAAGAAATAGAAACTGAGATTTATACAAAGACTCAAGAGATTGTAACCGCTAAAGATATTGAACTTCCAGCAATTTATATTAGAGATGTGACCTTGCCACAAACTCTAAGAGACGCAATTGAACAAAAATTAAAACAAGAACAAGAAGCTTTAGAGTACGACTTTAAAATACAAAAGGCTCAAAAAGAAGCGGAAAGAAAAGAGATTGAAGCAAACGGTATCTCTAAGTTCCAAAGAATTGTAAACCAAACTATTACTCCACAGTTATTAAAATGGAAAGGAGTAGAAGCTACTCAAGAAATTTCAAAATCAGAAAATTCTAAAGTTATAGTAATTGGTAATGGAGATGGAGATTTACCAATTATATTAGGAGGACAATAGTATTAACTAAAAACTTGAAATATGAATAAAATAATCATGATCATGATGGTTGCATTAATTCCTTTTGTAACCATGTCTCAGAAAAGATCTACTAAAGGAAAAACTACTGAAAAATCAGAAAATTCTACAAAATTAAAGTCAAACTTTATGATTATAAAAGGTGTAGAAATGATAATTGAAGATTCTAGAAGAGTAGAAAAATTAAGTGAAGAAGAAGAGTCGGAAGAATTAAGTATTAAAAGACATTTAAAACCAATGACGAAATTAATGGTTACTTTTGATTTTGGCTCTAATATTAGTAAAGACAACCAATCTTTAATGGCTGAGTCAAGAAATTTAAGAAATATGCCAGATGCAGTAAATAAAGCTTTAGAATATGGTTGGGAATTTATTAATTCAACTGTAGTGATTGATGGAAAAGCTACTATTCATTATTACTATATGAAAAGAAGATAAAATTA
Organism: uncultured Flavobacteriales bacterium; assembly: GCA_913052655.1. Classification (GTDB taxonomy): domain Bacteria; phylum Bacteroidota; class Bacteroidia; order Flavobacteriales; family BACL11. The sequence goes on from CAJXFN010000058.1 coordinate 7,640, forward strand.
TCAAATAGGTCCTATGAAATTTAGACCTCTTTTTTCTTAAAAATAAGATGTAGTAATTTAGTTAAATGATTGTATAAATGAATATTTAAATTTATATCTGAAAATAAACTTCAATTAAATGAAATTACAAAAAATTTCTATTATTTTCCTTACTTTCTTTTCTATACAACTATCTGCAATAGATATAGAATTAACTAATGGAGAAACTTATTTTTCTGTCACTGAAAAATCTTTAGAAGAGTTTACATTTATAAATTCAGTATCTAAAATTGAGACTAATATCATAAAAACAGAATCACAAGAATTTTTAAACTTAATAATTCCTTCTTATGGAAGTAATTCAGAAGATGGAACTGCAGAACTACCAGTACTTCAGAAATTAATAAGAGTGCCACAGGGTTCTCAAATAGAAATAAAGATTTTAAATAAAGAAGAAACTTTGATTGATCTTATGGATTATGGTTTTAACTTAGATGTTTTTCCAAATCAAGCCTCTATTTTAAAATCATCTAATCCTGATAATATACCGTTTTGTTATAATGAAGATTATTACAATATAGATAAATTTTCTGGAAATAACTTTGTTTCTAATGAATTGTTGGGAACTATGAGAGGACAAAATTTAGCTCGTTTGTCTATTTCTCCAGTAAGTTACAATCCGGTAACCAATCATATAAAAGTTATTACTAAAGCTGAGGTAAAAGTAATTTTTAAAAATATAGATATTTCGTCAGATACAGAAAATAGAAAGAAATACTACTCTCATGAGTTTGAAAGTTTATTTAAGTCTTTTGTAAATTATACTCCATTAGAAGAAAAGGATGTTATAACAACTTATCCTGTAAAGTATGTTATAATATCTGACCCACAGTTTCAGAATGCAATACAGCCGTTTGTAGAATGGAAAAGAAAGAAAGGATTTTTAGTTATTGAAGAATATACAAATAATCCTGCAGTGGGAAATACCACTAGTTCTATACATGCATTTATAAAAGATTTGTATGACAACCCAATAGATGGAATAGCACCAAGTTATCTTTTAATAGTAGGAGATGATGCTCAAGTTCCTTCTTTTAATACAGGACAACATGTTTCGGATATGT
>CAJXFN010000059.1 GCA_913052655.1 uncultured Flavobacteriales bacterium
ACCTTCCCAATTAAAAGGAATCATTACCACATTAAATGCCAATCCCTTTGACTTGTGAATTGTCATAACTTGTATTGCGTTCACACCATCTGGAACCACAATAGTTTCCTTTTGCTTATTCTCATCCCACCACTCAATAAATTCTGACAAATTACTAGCATTTTTCTCTGAATATTTTAAAACTGTATCTAAAAAGAAATTAGTGTAAATGTCCTCAATGATTCCAAAAGTTTTATATAAACTTTCAACTAATTCATATAATTGCAAACTAATTATTCTTTCCCTATCAATATTTATTTTATATTCAGAAAGAAGATCATCAAAATCTTTATGTATTTTTAAATAAAGAAAATGCAAATTTTCAGATTTAGGTTTTTTTTGTTGTAAATAATTAATAATAGATAATTTAGAGATGTCATCATTTATATCTATTAGATATTTTAAAACATCAACTACTAATCTTACTTTTTCAGAAGAATGAATTAATAAACCTTCATTTGAGACTACATTCATTCCATTTTCAGATAGAAATTCAGCAACTAATGAAACTCTTTTTCTACTATTACATAAAATAGTAATGTCTTTATACTCATAGTTATTTTCAGATATAAGTTTTTGAATTTCTTTATACATTTTATTTAATACATTCTGCTTAAATCCATCTCCATCATCTTTAAGCAACTCAACATGAACATATCCTCCATCCTTAGCAAAATCCATTTTTTGAGAACAATTATTATAAATTGTAGATAAATTATCTGATAACTTGTGTCTTAGACTACTATAAAACTGATTATTAAAAACAATAATATTTTTTCTACTCCTATAATTCTGATTAACACCTTGATCATTGAAATAATGATATTCTAATTTTTTTTCCCATTCATTTCTTTCACATAAATTCTCACCTTTATAGATTTTTGGAATATTTAAGAATTGTTCTACCTCTCCACCTCTCCATCTATAAATAGATTGCTTTCCATCTCCCACAATGAAACAAGTTCCATAATCAACTACATCAGTAATAAGTGGCAACAAGTTTTGCCATTGCAATAAAGATGTGTCCTGAAACTCATCGATAAGAAAATGACTGTATTTTTCTCCAACTCTTTCAAAAATATAACTTGAAGGTTGTTTTACAATAACATCATTAATTTTCTTATTAAACACAGAAATCTGTTCTATATTTTGTTCCTTCTTAAACTCATTCATCTCAGAAAGAATTTCACCCAGCACAGAAATAGAATAAATATTTGATAATAATGAATCATTAGTGTTATATTCTGAAAGCAATCTTTGGAGGTCGTTATAAAATTGTAACAACTGATTTTTAAAACTATCTACGAGATTTTTCATATCATCTGGATTTGATTTAACATACCAAATGTCCTTATTAATATTTGTTTGCAATCCTGTGGAGGGAATCCACTTTTTTGGTTCAGAATATTTTAAGTTCTTTGTAAAGTGATTAAAATATGTACCTCTAATAAAATGATCTTTTGTAAAGCAATGATTATTAAAAAAAGTGATTACATGATCAGAAAGGTGTTTGATATCTGCAAAGATTTTAGATTTTCTTTGAAGTAACTTATCCTTTAAATATAAACATTGAGTTACTGAAATAGTATTTGAAGATATGAAAGGAATTGCTTGTTCTTTAAAAAGATGTTCCGAAAAATCTTCTAAGTCTAATTCAATATTATAACTTTTTCCATCTTCTAATTTTTGTAATGCAAAATTAAGTAACGCCTCTGACAAATCTCCTCCATTTTTAGAAATCTTAGAAAGCAGATTAGCTATTACTGGCTGAATAATCCTAGAGTTATCCATTTCTAGTTCAAAATTGTGTAATAAACCTAAGTCTTTGGAAAACGTACGAATAATAGTATAAGTAAACTTATCAATGGTAGAGATTCTTAAGTCTGCATAGTTATGTAAAATACTATTCTTTACTTTCTTAGATTGTTGAGTTATTTGTTCTTGAGATAATTCTGTTTTCTTTAATAAGCAATCTAAAACTCCATCTATATTTCTGCCATCGGACAAGAATTCTAAATATTCCAAAACTCTTTCTTTCATTTCAGCAGCAGCTTTATTAGTAAAGGTTATAGCTAAAATCTTTCTATAGTATTCAGTGAAATGTTTTAAAGAACCAATAAGTGCTATAGCAATAAAATTTACAGATAAGTTATATGTTTTTCCGGAACCTGCCGAAGATCTATTTACCTTAAAATTTTTAGAATTTTGCATGTAATTTTTGAACTCCTAAAAATACAAAAAACTCAAAGAGCACTCACATAAAATTTAAAATTGTGGAAAAGTTTATCTTATAATGTAGATGTTTCCAAAATCCTGATGTTTCCATCCCTCATAATCCTGAAAATATAATTCGTACACGTACATTCCCATCGGCAAATCTTCACCAGTTTCTTTATGCTTACCATCCCAACCATTATCATTTAAGAAACATTCTAATTCAATAATGCTTGTTGTTGAATAAACAATTTCAGAAACTCTATTATACACATTAAAAGAGAAAGTTTCTGCCCTTATGCCATTAAAAGATATACAAAACCTATCATTAACCTGATCATTATCTGGTGTAAATGAATTCGGAACGTACATCCAAAATTCATCTGCAATCCAAATATGTTTAAAGGTGGTATCTGTACAGCCTAAATTATCTGTAACAATTAGGGAAACTTCAAATATACCAGTTTCATTTTCAAAAGTATGTTCAGGATTTTGTAGAATCTGTTCAAAAGAATTGTCTCCAAAATTCCAAAGCCAAGAATTAAGGTCAGAAGATCCTGGAACTGTATTATCAGTAAATAATGCAGTTGAATTAACAATTGATAATGTGTCGCTAATTAAAGAGAATAAAGCTTCTGGAGATTCTACTACAGTAACCATTGCAGAACCTGAAGTCCATCCAATTTCATTAACATCTGAAAAGGAAACCAATTCGTAAAGACCTTCTTTACTTGTTGAAATAATATAAGGATTTACAGAGGTTGTAATAGAGTTCTGGCTAACACTATTATGAGAATAAACAAAAGTGTAAGGAGGCACAGCTCCGGAAAAAGAAATTTTCACCTCAGCATTAATAGATGAATTATCACAAATAGTGTCATTTCCAGATATAAATGCATTAAGCGGTGGTTTTGGATAAGTTAACAATATGACAGAATCGGAACTAACAGCATTAAAATTAGCTAATGGAATATTATTATTAGGAAAAATAGGATTAGTATTAGATTGCCATTGGTTAAACAACCATAATGGCTGCATTTGAGCCTCAATATTTACATTCTCTCCATACCAATAACTTTTCATGTAAGGAAGTGCTTGAGGCAAACCATCTATTAATACTGTAGCTGTCCCCGGGTTATTTATGTCATACACAATCTGCACTCCCAGTTTTTGATGAACAACTGAATCTACAAAAGTAGTATCACAACCATCTACAACAAAAGAAGTAGTAGTAAAAACTCCTGTATCTGCAGGATTAAATACCATACTATCAGTATAAATAGTTTGTGTACTATTATTGTAACTGAAACTACCTGAGGTCATACTCATTTTCCATACAAAAATATCTTTTTTTCTTCCAGTTGCATCTAAAATAGTACCGTCAAAATTTGCTAAATCTTCAAAAAAACCTATGGCATATACATTTCCAAACCCATCAGGACAAATATCTCCAGTTCTATCATCATCATCTGTATCACATCCTGCCATTTTTGCCCAGACCCAATCTCCAGTATTAGTTGAACCATCCAACTGTGCTACCCAAGCAGAAGCAGAAGTGTCTCCAGAAATTTGAGGACCGACAACTAAATCATTATTAAAAGTTAACTCTCCTTTTGCAGTTCCGCCTAGAAATACCTGTTTATTAGCATCTACTGACATCTGATAGGGTTTATCTGTTCCTGAAGATCTCGCTCTTTTTGCCCACTTCCATTCACCTTGATTATTCATTTTAGCGACAAAAACATCTCTTTTCTGCTTGTGACTTAGGGTATCCGTACCATTTGAGGCATTTGCACCTGGAAAAATCATTGGATTTCTATATTCACCAGTGATATATATATCATTACATATATCAACTGCTACTGAGTTAGCTCTATCTGTTTTATTACTTCCAATTCCTTCAGCCCAAAGCCAATTACCATCTTTATCCATCTTAAATATAAAGGCATCCCACTCGCCATTTGATGTCAACGTAAATGGACCATATTTAGCATTTTGATCATTTCCTCTATTTCTAAAACCACCAACAACATAAATATTTGAAAATTGATCTATAGCTAATCTATTATCCCTAGATCCTCTTTGATCTTTGATTCCATCAAACTTATCAACCCATAACCAATTACCATTAGGATCTAATTTTCCAATATAGCCCATTGGCTCACAATCATTACTCCAGTTTGGATTTGTAATAGTAAAGTTATCAAAATCAGCGTCAAACCCAGAGAAAAATCCAGTAACATATATAAATCCATCATCATCTACCTTAACATCATAAGAATGATCATCAGCGTCATATATAGGATAAGGACATCCCCCGGATGTGTTATCTCCTCCAAAACCAATGACCCATTGTGGATTACCATCTTTATCAATTTTAGCGAGTAATGAATTATCATGTGCATTCTGTTGAGAGCCAGGAACACTTAAGGGGCCTAAATTATATGAGGACCAAAATGTTCCTGTGATAAAAACATCACCACCAGGGGTAACATGCATTCCTAGAGCTCTATCATCACAACATCCTCCAGATAGATTACCTCCAGCAATTGCCCAAAGAACTGTTCCCAAGGAATCTATTTTAAATACAAAGTTTTCTTTATTATTTCCTCCCCATCCTAAATTACTATTCTTCAAAGTATCATTTCCAAATACAGCTTGATTATTAAAAAACCCACTACAGTAAACAAAACCCATCGAATCACAGCCAATCGATATCCCCTTATCAGATTCAGGACCACCAAAAGATTTAACCCAGTCTGTAGTTTGTGAAAATATTGTAGTCGGTATTAAAATAAAAAGTAAAATTTTCTTCATAAATTAATAAATTACATTTATTTTTCCTTGTGTGATAAATTTCTCTCTGTCCTCTCCTAACAATTCGATAAAATACAAATAATCTCCTTGAGGAACTAATCTGCCTTCAAACTTACCATCCCAAAATTTTTGAATATCCTCTGTTTGATAGATCAATTCTCCCCATCTATTTGTGATAATCATGCTAAATGATTGAACATTTAATGCATAAATTTCAAATAATTCATTATGATCATCTCCATTTGGAGTAAAAGAATTAGGAACATATAACTCTGTAAGCGGAACCGTATAAATAATTGCATTCTCTGAAGTGTCTGTACAATTATTTGAATCAGTTACAAAAACATAATAAGCACCTGCTTTTGAAACATTCAATTCAGAAAGTATAGACAATAAAGAATCTTCAGAATTATACCACTCATACAACTCATATTCTCCAACAGTAAGACTAATTATATCTCCTTCATAAATCGTTATTTCTTCTGGCGTTACAACTGCATCTGGCAAATCAAATGTATTTACCAAAATAGTATCTTCTAATAATGAAATACAATTATTCACATCTGTCACCATTACAGGAAAATAAGAACCTGGTTGGGATGTAGTGATTGTATAGACAGGATTATAAATTCCAGATTGAGTAAATTGATCTGTACCATTAGAATATGTGAGTTCCCATGGAAAGTGAAGTCCATTAAATGTAAAATCTATTAAAACCACCGAACCGTCTTCACAAATATCACCACCTCCTCCAACCATTGTTAATGGAGGATTTTCTTCTCTTATAGTTATAGAATCTTCTGCTAAACAACCTGTTCCGTCATCAACAACTAATTTATAAAATCCCTCTGAAACAAATATGGAAGTATCATTACTTCCATTATTCCAAGAATATTGATATATTCCAGTTCCACCGGTTACAACAGGATTTAATGTGTGTAAAGTATTACATGGTATCATAAGGTCTGGTCCTAAATCAAAATTAGGAGGAACATCCCCTACTACTTCTATTGTATCAGAAGTAATTGAACATCCAAATGAAGTTGATATAACTACATATTTTCCTGGTCCAACAATTACAGAAGGATCTGAACTTATAACTAGTCCAGTTTCATTATGCCATTCATAGCTAGCTCCTTGTCCACCATCTGCAGTTAACATAACAGATGAATTACAAGGAATTTCAATAAAGGTGGAATCAAAACCTAAATCATTTGTCACATCCAAAATAGGACTCTTAAAAGAACCAGCTTCTAACCATACATAAGAGCTCAAACCTGAATCTGTACCATCAGCAATTGCCAATTTAATATGATAAGTTTCACCACACTGCACTACAGCTGTCGCGGTTAAAACTGTAGTCATTCCGTCTGCATCTGCTATAGTATCCAACCCTCCACTATTATCTATAAAATACTGTTGGTTAATTGGAGTTACAGAGTTAACTGAGGATATAGTAATTGGTAATGGTGGATTAGAATTGGGCACAATCGCTAAATTGATAGCTCCGTTTGCATAAGGACCTGAAATTCCAGGTCCAGACAAGAAAAATCCAAACACATCATTATATTGTGTGTTTTCGTAAGCAAAATATTCTTGAGAACCAAAAACATACCTAAAAGTAATAGTATCTGAGGTTGGCACAAAATCAAACTCTAATTTAGCAATATCATTTACACTACTCACTGAAAAAGATTGTCCAATTAATCCAGGAACAGAATTTGCAACATTTAATAAATCGGGATCGGTAACTGTATTAGGAATTGCTGCAAAATTTATATTTCCAGGAACTAAATTTTCAATACCACCAGTAGCCATTACAATACCACTATCAATTCCTAAATTTGTGTTTATTGCGTTAAAAAAACCTATTTGGGAACTATCACCCTCGAAAGTATGAGAAGAAGCTACAATACCTCCTCCTAACAATAAATTATCAACTAAATAATTAGGATCATTATAGGGAGCACTCCTAACTACAGTAATTTGAGAATAGGATAAAAAGATATTAAAAACAAATAATATTGTAAGAGCTTTGTTCATAGAGTAGCAAATATACAAATAAGTATGAATTTTTCTACTATTTAACTGAGAGTCTTACATGTTCAATTTTCTTCAGAATGCTGAGTAGCATACATTTTTTTATACTCTCCATTTAACTTAAGCAATTCTGAATGACTACCCTCTTCCAAAACAACACCATTTTTGAGTAATAATATTTTATCAGAATCAACAATTGTAGACAATCTATGAGCTATAACAATAGTAGTCCTACCCTCAGAAATTTTCTGTAATGCAGATTGCAAAATTTGTTCAGTATAAGAATCGATAGATGATGTAGCTTCATCTAATATTAATATCTGAGGATTTCTCAAGTACACTCTTAAAAATGATATGAGTTGTCTTTGCCCTGTTGAAAGAGTAACTCCCCTCTCACCTACAATATAATCATATCCACCAGGAAGAGACATTATAAAATCATGAATACCTATTTCTTTTGATGCATTAAGAACATCTTCTTCAGATATATTTTCATCAAATAAAATAACATTCTGCATAATTGAAGAAGAAAACAAGTGAACTTCTTGCTGTACTACTGCAATATGTTTTCTTAGGTTATCTAATTTAAACTTCTCAACATTTATACCATCAATAGTTATAGAACCAGATTGAATATCATAAAATCTATTCAATAAATTAATAATAGAAGTTTTTCCCGATCCAGTCCTTCCTACAAGTGCAAGCTTCTTACCTTTTTCAATAGAAAAAGAAATTCCATTTAACACCCAATTATCATCTTTATATGAAAACTTTACATTTTTATATTTAACTGTCCCCTGTATTTGATCTTTAATTACATCTCCATCATCTTTGATAAAATCTTTAGTATCCAAAACTTTAAACACCCTTTCAGAACCAACAATTCCCATTTGTAATACATTAAACCTATCCGCAAGCTGTCGAATAGGACGAAACATCATATAAATGTACAATATAAAAGCAACAAGTTCTCCTAAAGTGACTTCTTTACCAGATATTATCGCATCACCTCCATACCATATAATTAATCCAATAGAAAGAGCTGAAAGAATTTCTACAATTGGAAAAAATATAGAATAATAAAATACAGATCTTAAATTTGCGTTAAGATGATTTTTATTAATTTTTTTAAACTTTTCAAATTCAGAACGTTCTCTGTTAAAAATCTGAACTAAGTTCATTCCTACAATATGTTCCTGAATAAAGGTATTTATATTAGACACCTCTTTTCTTACATCTTGAAATGCTGACTTGATATTATGTTTAAACCAAGCGGTAGCAATCAATAATAATGGAATAGCAATTAAACTTATCAAAGCCAATCTCCAATCGGTATAAAACATCATACAAACGACTACAATTAATTTTAAAAGTTCTCCAATTATCACAAATAAACCTTGAGAGAATATATCAGATATAGTTTCAATATCAGAAATAGTACGAGTAACTAATGATCCAATTGGAGTGTTATCAAAAAACTTCATCTTTAATTTTAATATATGTTGATA
>CAJXFN010000060.1 GCA_913052655.1 uncultured Flavobacteriales bacterium
AAATTAATTATGATATCAAAAAAATCATTTATAAATATGAAATTTAATAAACAAATAATAATCACATTTGTGGTTGCATTTCTAATTAGTTTTGGAATTGCTGCAAAAGAAAATATCCCTAACCCAAATATGAATAGTAGTAATTATTCTAAAATTGCTTCAGGGTGTTCTCCTGCAACATCTCAAACCGATATTGACGTAAATAATGTAAGAGCTACTATATTAGGAGGTGGTGATATGTGGTGGAATTTATCTGACGCTCAATACGAGATTCCAAAAGGAAGTGGATTAAATTCATTGTTCGCTGGTTCGTTATGGATTGGTGGAGTAGATGCTGGAGGTCAGTTAAAAGTTGCTGCTATGACTTATAGACAGGGAGGGAATGATTTCTGGCCTGGGCCATTGGATGTTGCTACAGGTACTATAACTGCAGATGAATGTAATGTTTGGGACAAACATTTTAAAATTATAAGATCAGATGTTGAAGAATTTGTAGCAAGATATATTCCGGCTGGTGGATCTGATCCTACCTATGATCAAACTATGATTCCGGAATCTATATTGGATTGGCCTGCTAATGGTAACTCTGCACAAGATCAATTTTTAGCTCCATTCTATGATCAAAATGGAAATGGATACTACGAACCTTTACAGGGTGATTATCCAGATTATAATATTACAGGAGACAATGATGAAGCTGAGTTATATGGAGATCAAACATTATGGTGGATATTTAATGATAAAGGAAATATCCATACAGAAACAGAAGCTGATCCTATTGGATTAGAAATTCATGCTCAAGCATTTGGTTTTACAGCTGACAATGAGATTAATGATATGACTTTCTATAATTATAAAATTATTAACAGATCTACACTTCCGTTATCAGATGTGTATTTTGGACAGTGGGTAGATCCTGATTTAGGTTATTACTTAGATGATTATGTTGGTTGTGATGTGAGTTTAGGATTAGGTATCTGTTATAATGGTGATGCTGAAGATGAGGGAGCTCAAGGTTATGGATTTAATCCTCCTGCTATTGGAGTAGATTTCTTTCAAGGACCATTGGCAGATCCAAATGATGGATTAGATAATGATAGAGATGGTATAATTGATGAAGAAGGAGAGCAGATTATTATGTCAAAATTTGTATATTATAATAACGACTTTACAGTAAGAGGAAATCCAGAAAATGGAACACATATTTACAATTATTTAAGAGGTATTTGGAAAGATAATGTTCCTATGACATATGGTGGAGATGGAAAAGGTTCCGGTCCTGGAGCCACTACGGATCTATGTAATTTCATGTTCCCAGGTGTTTCAGATCCTGATTTCCCAGGACAAGAATGGTCAGAGGTTACAGCAGGTAATCAACCAGCTGACAGAAGATTTATTCAATCTGCTGGTCCTTTTACACTAGAGCCTGGAGCCGTAAATACAATAACTACTGGAGTTGTTTGGGCAAGAGCTCAAGCAGGAGGAAATGAAGCGTCCGTTCAATTAGTAAAGATTTACGATAGAGAAGCTCAAGCTCTTTTTGATAATAATTTTAATATTATGAATGGACCAGATGCACCAGATTTAGAAATTAGAGAATTAGATAAAGAATTAATTATTTCTTTAACAAATAAAGAATCTTCCAATAACTATGATGAGGAATATTCTGAGAAAGATCCCTACATTACATTAGCTTCAAATGTAGATAATCAGAATTATAAATTCCAGGGTTATTTAGTGTATCAATTAAAAGATGCGACAGTATCTGTAACAGACCTAGATAATCCGGATAAAGCTAGATTAGTTTTCCGTTCCGATATTAAAGATGATGTAAAAGGAATCATTAATCAATATCTTGATCCTATTATGAACGTATACGTTCCTATAGAGGAGATTCCAGCGATTATGGAATCTGGTGTTGCTGGATCAGTAGATGGAGGAGTAGAATATTCTTTTAGAGTTACTGAAGATAAGTTTGCTTTAGGTAATCCAACTTTAGTAAATCATAAAACTTATCATTATATGTCTATTGCTTATGGATTTAATCCCGCAGAGATAAATGCTAATCCGTATGATGTTAACAATCCACTTTATGATGGTAGAAATCAGCCTCACATTGCTGGAAGAAGAAATATTAGAGTTTATTCTGCAATACCTCATCAGATTGATCCCGAGAATGGAGGTACTATTTTAGGATCTTCCTATGGTGATGGAGTTAAAATAACTAGATTAGAGGGGAGTGGTTCTGGATCAAATACATTAGAGATTGATTCTGTTACTGTTGAAGTAATTCTTAACAATGGTAAATCTTTATTCCCTTCTTACAAGAACGGTATGGGGCCTATTACCATATCTGTAGTTGATCCGGTTCATATTAAAGGAGAAGACTATACAGTTATCTTAGAAAAGCCAGTTAAAACTGCCCAAGGAGTAGTTACTTCATATGAAAATTGGACTGTTTTAAATGGAAGTGATACATTGGTTTCTAGTTCAAAATCTATAGATATAGGTGTAGAACAATTGTTTCCAACACATGGTTTCTCACTAAAACTGAACCAAGTAGATGTGCCAACTAACGATCCAATTACAAATCCTAATAATGGATTTATATCAGGCGAAATTGAGTTTGATGATCCGTACGATAAATGGTTAACAGGTGTTCCAGATTATGATGAACCATTCCTATACGGATTAAACTGGATTCGTTCAGGTTCTTATTCAGATGAAGATGATGATAAATTAGATGATTATTTTCCTGATGAGGATCCTAATGGAATTTATGAAACTGTTGTAGAGCAATCTGCTACTGTATTTGGAGGTTTAGAAATTTCTGGTGGTACCTGGGCTCCTTACAGATTTGCTTCACATTTCAACAGTGGTCCAGGACAAAATTATTATACATCATTCCCTTATTCTTCCGCAACAACGCTAAATTCTGTAGACATTGTATTTACTTCTGACCAATCTAAATGGACAAGATGTGCAGTTGTTGAAGCTTCCGATAATAAAAATTTATCTGAAGGAGGACAAACTAAATTAGGACTTAGAAGTACTCCTTCTGTAGGTAAAGATGGAAATCCAGATAATTCAGGAACTTATGGTATGGGATGGTTCCCTGGTTATGTAATTGATCTAGAAACTGGAGAAAGATTAAATGTTATTTTTTCAGAAGATTCTTGGTTAGCTGGAGAAAATGGAAGAGACATGATTTGGAATCCAACATCTAATATTGTTACTGAAGAATTTCCATTTTATTCAACAAACTCTGGAGAATTTTCTGGAGGAAGTTATTTGTTAGGAGGTAAACATTTTGTGTATGTAATAGGAGGAGATGCTTCAGTTTTAGCAGAAGATGATTATTTGTCAGGTGATTTATGTCCTTCTTATGATGAAGGAGCTTGGATTTATAACTTATTGTCAGATTCTACTTCTAACTCTTTTGAAGGAAATATTGCAAAAGTATTTCAACATACTACTTGGGTAGGTGCTCCATTATTAGCTCCTGGTGCAAGTTCAAAGATTTTTGGAAAAGATGGAAATAATACCGCACGAGTAAAACTTAGAGTTGAATCTTCATATAATCCGTATGTTAATGTTGAACCATCACAAATATTAAGTACTTCTGATGATTTAGTAATTGGTAACACTTATTACGTAGCAGATAAGAATATGCAAAAGCATAATGCAAGATTACAACTTACCTACCCTAAAATATTAGGAGGGAAGAAAGCAACTCATGCAGGAACTGATTACCAGGTTGGAGAGTCTTTTGTAGCAACTTCTACCTCCTGGTCAGGAAACTCTAAAGCAAGATTAATTGCAGACATGCCTATAAATAATTTTAATCCTGTATATGAGTTTAATACTTCAGACTTAATGTCAGAAGAAAATAATAATCAGCAGGCAGTATCAGCTTTAGATTTAATAAATGTCGTTCCAAATCCATATTATGGATTTTCAGAATACGAAACAAGTCAATTAGATAATAGAATTAAAATTACTAATCTTCCTGAAGAATCATTGATAAGAATCTATACAGTAAGTGGAACCTTAATCAGAACTATTAAAAAGTCTGATCAATTAACGTCTTTAGACTGGGATTTAAAGAACGATCATGGTATTCCTATTGCTAGTGGTTTATATATTATTCATGTAGAAACAACTATTGACAATATAAAGGAACAAAAGATTTTAAAATGGTTTGGTGTATTACGTCCTGTTGACTTAGATACATTCTAATATAAAAGAAAAATGAAAATTTTAAATATGAAAAAAATAACTCATTGTTTAAAGGTCTGTGTAACTTCTGCAATATTATTACTCTCAATAAATGATGGTATTGCTCAAGAACAAGCTATTAGATCTGGATCTGCTGGTGCGGCAGAACTATTAATTAATCCTTTTTCTAGAACTTCTGGATGGGGAGCTGCAAATGTTGCTGGAGTAGTTGGTCTTGAAGGTCAGTACTCTAATGTTGCAGGGTTAGCATCAACTGAGAAAACAGAATTAATATTCTCACAAACGTCTTGGCTTCAGTATGGAAATGAATTGTTTAATGCGGATGAATCGGTGAGTAGTATAAGTACTTTCGGATTTTCTCAAAGAGTTAGTGAATCTGGAGTTTTAGGTATTGGGGTTATGGCAATGGACTTTGGTGATATTGAAATTACTACTGTAGATATGCCTGATGGTGGTATTGGTACATTTTCTCCAAAGTTTATGAATATTGGAGCTTCTTATGCACATGTTTTTTCTAACAGTATTCAGGGAGGTTTTACTCTAAGAATGATTTCAGAACAAATTGCGGATGTAAGCGCTAATGGAGTTGCTTTAGACGCGGGTATTCAATATAGAACAGGAGATCAAGATGAATTAAAATTCGGAATTTCTTTCAAAAACTGGGGTCCTAGGATGTCATTCTCTGGAGATGGACTTTCATTTAGAGGAATTGTAGGAAGTGAAGATGATTATAAAATGACAGTAGAACAAAGATCATCTTTTTTTGAGTTACCTTCGTTGTTTAATATTGGTATGTCTTATGATATATTAATATTGGATCATAGGCTAACATGGGCAGGAGCATTTACTTCAAATTCTTTTCAAAAAGATCAATATAGAATAGGAACAGAATACTCTTATAATGATTATTTTATGGCAAGAATGGGTTACGTTTATGAGGAGGGGATAGGTAACATTGAGACTACTTCGACTGCTCTAACAGGCCCTACTGCAGGTTTTACTGTTGAATTACCTATGGGTAATGGCTCTACTTTTGGAGTAGATTACTCATACACTGCTACTGATCCATTTAAAGGGTCTCATGCCATAGGCTGTAGAGTAGACTTGTAAAACGAAATACCAAAATATATATAAAAAGGAAGGTGAAACTTCCTTTTTGCAGTTTAATAAGATACTAAAACGATGTAATATGAGCGATATACAATATTTTACAGAAGAAGGATTACAAAAATTAAAAGATGAGTTAGATCATTTAAAGAGTGTAGAAAGGCCAAAAATAATCCAACAGATTGCAGAAGCAAGAGATAAGGGTGATTTGTCTGAAAATGCAGAGTATGATGCAGCTAAAGAGGCTCAAGGTCATTTAGAAGATAGAATTAATAAATTAGAATCTTTGTATAGTAACGCAAGAGTTGTAGATACTTCAAAATTAGATATCTCTACTGTTAGATTATTAACAAAAGTCACTATAAAGAATACATCAAATAATATGGAAATGTCTTACTCTATAGTGCCAGAAGCAGAAGCAGATCTAAAATCAAAAAAGATTTCTGTTTCCTCGCCAATAGGTAAGGGTTTATTGGGAAAAACTGTTGGAGAGATTGCTGAAATTCAAATTCCAAATGGTGTTATTAAATTTGAAATAGTAAAGATTGAAGCTGCCTAATGTCTAGTATATTTACTAAAATTATAAATAATGAAATCCCATCTTATAAGGTTTCTGAAGATGATAATTTTCTCGCTTTTTTGGATGCGTTTCCTTTAGCTTATGGTCATGTTTTAGTCATTCCCAAAAAGGAAACTGATTATATTTTTGATTTAGATTCTGATGAATATATTGGACTTTGGGATTTTGCAAAAAAAGTAGCTATAGCAATGGATGAGGTATTAGTTTGCGAAAGAATTGGAGTAGCTGTTATTGGCCTAGAAGTTCCACACGCACATATTCACTTAGTCCCTATTAATGGAGTATCAGATATTAATTTTGATAAACCTAAGATGAATTTTTCTAAAGATAAGATGAGAGAAGTTGCAGAAAAGATTAGAAAATCTCTATGCTAGTTTATCAGGATTTTCCTTTAAAAAAGAAGACCAAGAGGAATAACTTTTGCCTATGTCATCTGAATCTCTTTGGAAATAATGACATACAGCTGCTGCAAGACCATCAGTTGCGTCTAAATGTTTTGGCATTTCACTAATCTTTAATAAAGACTGCAACATAGAAGCTACCTGTGCCTTCGATGCATTTCCGTTACCCGTAATTGATTTTTTTATTTTTTTTGGTGTGTATTCAAAAATTGGAACATCCTTATATAATGCTGCAGCCATAGCAACACCTTGGGCTCGCCCAAGTTTTAACATAGATTGTACATTCTTCCCGAAAAATGGAGATTCTAAAGATACTTCGTCAGGTCTGTATTCTTCTACTAGTTGTACGGTTCGTTCAAATATTCTTTTAAGTTTTAGGGCCTGATTATCAAGTTTTTCTAGATGGATCACACCCATTTGAAGCATCTCCATTTGCGTTCCTTTTATAATAAGGATACCATACCCCATGATTGTAGTTCCTGGATCAATTCCTAATATGATTTTTTCTTTCTCCAAAATATAACTTCAAAAATAGTAAATGATTTTTATAGTATATCTTTCTTTTTAAATTTTGATTAAGTTTGTATTAACAACATATCCTATGGTTTCATCAATAATTCTACTCTTATACTTTGTCTTGTTTTATGTATATGTATACTCGTGGATTAAAATTAATGCTTTAGAGAACATGAGTTATACTGAAACTGTATCTGTAATAATAGCATGTAGAAATGAAGATCAAAATATTCTTAAAATTATTAGTTGTTTAAAAAGACAACATTTTGATAAGAATAAACTGGAATTGATTTTTATTAATGATCATTCAGAAGATAAAACATTAGAATTATTAGAAAAACAACAACAAAATTGTAGTTATATACAAGTTGTAAATCTTAATAATTCAATTAAAGGAAAGAAAAATGCAATCAGGGAGGGGGTTAAAGTGGCTACAGGAAATATTATTCTTTGTACAGATGCAGATTGTGAAATGGGAAGAAGTTGGATACAAACTATAGTAAATTATTTTGAATTTTCTAGTTGTAAATTTGTTTCTGGTCCAGTTGTTTTAAATCAAGATGATCATTTATTTTCTATGTATCAACAATTAGAATTACTTTCACTAGTATCAACCTCTGCCGCTGCAATCGGTTTAAATAAAGTTACTTTGTGTAATGGAGCAAATTTAGCATTTAGGAGAGAAGATTATTTGGATATTAATCAAAAGGATTTTGACAAATTTAGAACTGACGATTTGTCTTTGCTTCATTATTTCAATGATAAGTTTAAGAATTGTATATTCTTCGTTAAAGATAAAGAAGCTATAGTTTATACAGATAAGCAAAATAGTATAGTTTCTTATATTTCTCAAAAAATGAGATGGATATCATCTTCAGGATATTTTACAGATTTACATATAATTTTAATTTCGCTTTTAGTTTATCTAGTAAATTTATTGTTGTTTTATTCCTTTTTACAAATTATATATTCGTTTATTTTTATGTTTGATTTATTTTTAATTTGCTATTTTTTATTGATAATTATAACAAAAGTTTTGATTGATTTTCTTTTCCTTAATACAATCTTAGTTTTCTTTAATAAAGAAAACTTATTAAAATATCTTTTCCCCTTTGCAATAATTAACTCAATTATTACAGTTGTTATTGTACCTTTGTCGTTTATTATTCCATTAAAATGGAAAGGTCGAAAACTATGAACTCACATTCTATAAATAAAATAACTTGGTATAGATTTAAAAAGGATAAGATGGCTATAGTCTCATTATTTTTCATTGTTTTTTTATTTATTTTGGCTGTAATTCCTTATGTATTTATGACTGATAAAACAGAGTATGCAAGTGAAATGAATCTTGGTCTTTCTACACTCCCCCCATTCTCAAGTATATCACTACTTACTATTGACGAGGATGTGGTTTTTGCTAAAAATGTTAATGAGAAAAGTTCAGGAGTGTCATATGATTTAATTTCTAGTTCAGAACATATCGAATATGTAGGAGAGTATTCTCATATTAAGAGAACATATTATTTTGGGACAGATAAATTCGGTAGAGATCTTTATAGTAGAATCATATATGGAACTAGAATTT
>CAJXFN010000061.1 GCA_913052655.1 uncultured Flavobacteriales bacterium
ATGGTCAAGAAATTCCTCATATGAGTGAAGAATATGTAAACTCAGTTTCGGATAGGTATATTGAGCTTTATGAGCATATTTTAGGAGAGAAATTTGTTAAAGCAGATATATCGAATGTTTCAGAAAGAATTGAAAAAAACATTTTAGACTATCTTTCTTAATCTAAAGTGAGTTTGTTTGTAGACATACTTTTTGTAATTTTTGTATTTACAATTTTTACTCAATTACTATATGCTCTATTCTTTTTTATTCGATTATCTTTTTATAAAGAAAAATCTAACTCCTTTAATAAAGGAATTTCTGTAATTATCTGCGCTAAAAATGAAGCAGATATGCTTTCTGTAAACCTGCCTTCATTTTTAGAGCAAGATTACCCAAAATATGAAGTAATTGTGGTAGATGATCAATCCGAAGATGGAACGAAATACATTTTAAAAGATCTAGAGAAAAAGTATTTTAATCTGAAAGTAGTAACTATTGATCCTCATGTAATTAGTAGAATAGGAAAGAAGTTCCCTCTTAGTATTGGAATAAAAACAGCAAAATATGATTATGTACTTCTTACTGACGCAGATTGTAAGGCCCATTCTAAAAATTGGATAAATAAAATGACATCCTCTTTCGAAAGCAAGGAAATTGTTCTTGGTATAAGTCCGCACAAAAAAACTAAAGGAATTTTAAATAAATTTATACGTTTTGATGAGTTTATAGTTATGTTGCAATATCTTTCTTATGCACTCGCGAAAATTCCTTATATGGGTGTAGGTAGAAATTTGGCCTACAAAAAGTCTTTGTTTTTTAGTGTAAAAGGATTTGCATCTCATATTCATATTCCATCAGGAGATGATGATTTGTTTATTAAGGAAGTTGCAACAAAAGATAATGTAGCGATTCAGATACATAAGGATGCGGATATTTTCACTCAGCCAAAAATCACTTTCTCAGATTGGTTTTACCAAAGGAAGAGACATATCTCTACGTCTAAGTATTATAAGAATATTCATAAGGGACTATTATTTCTTTTTCCTTTTTCCCAGTTTTTATTTTGGATAAGTTCTATTATATTGTTCGTGTTTCATCCGGATTTAATTATTATTTGCTCTTTATTTACTTTTCGGATAGTTTTGTATTATTTCTTGTATTTCCCTATTATGAAAAAGTTAAGACATTTTGATCTGTTTTTTATATATCCTGTTATGGAATTTTTAAGTCTTTTTGTTCAACTATTTTTTGTATTATTGAACAAACGTTATAAAACAAATAGTTGGAAATGAGAAAGAAACTAACCGATAAGGGAGAAAGAGATTTAAATCTTATAAATTTAGCTTTAGATACAGGAGACCCAAAGGCCTATGCCGAACTAATGAAACTTTATAGAGATCCTTTATATTTTATGATTTATGAAAAGATAGGGGATCAGGATATATCGAAAGATTTGACTATTGAATCTTTAGGAAAGGCTTTTAAAAAACTACATCTATACAAACCAGATTATACTTTCAGTACTTGGCTTTTTACGGTAGCCAGGAATCATTGTATAGATTACTTAAGAAAAAATAAACTACCAACTTTTTCTATTGATAAAATGTTGATAGATGATGAAGGGAAAAAGACAACATTTGATTTAGAATCGAAAGACCCAAATCCTGAACAGTTATTTATTAAAAAACAAAGGATAAAGATACTGAGAAGGATTGTGGATCAGCTGAAACCAAAATATAGAGATTTAGTAAAGCTCAGATACTTTAAGGAATATACATATGATGAAATTGCAGAAGAGTTAGAACTTCCTTTAGGAACAGTAAAAGCTCAATTACATAGAAGTAGAGAACAACTCTTTAAAATAATGTCCGGTGCAAAAGATAGTATTTAATGGAAGTTATTTTAAAGTATTTTCCTAATATATCAAAAAAACAGAAAGATCAATTTTCAAAATTACAAGTTCTTTATCAGCAGTGGAATTCTAAGATAAATGTGCTCTCTAGAAAAGATATTGATAACTTGTATTTGAAGCATGTATTACACTCTTTGGCAATTGCTAAAGTTATAGATTTTGCAGATGGAACAAAAATAATAGATGTTGGTACAGGTGGAGGTTTTCCTGGATTACCTTTAGCTATTTTGTTTCCTAATGTAGAATTTTTATTAGTAGATAGTATTGGTAAAAAGATAAAAGTAGTAAATGAAATAGCAGAAAATATTGGACTGAGAAATCTACAAGCGGTACACAAAAGAGCTGAGCAAATAGTAGGAAAGTTTGATTTTGTAGTCAGTAGGGCCGTTACTAGAATGAAAGTATTTCAGCAGTGGGTAAGAAAAATGATTTCTACTAAACAGAAAAACATCCTTTTAAACGGAATAATCTACCTTAAAGGAGGGGATTTAACCGATGAGTTGCAAGGAATAAAAAATGTGGATATTTATGATATTTCTGAGTTTTTTGAAGAAGACTTTTTTAAAACTAAAAAGATTGTTTACATTAATTACTAGTTCCCTTGTTGTAGTTTACATATCTAAAAATAGTATGAGGATTGTGTAATATTAAATTTATTTTCCTTATTGCAATTCTGTTATCCTTTTTCCAAGTAGCGTGATTTATTACCCATGCGGCCTTGCAGGAAGTTCTAGAATTTTTCATAATATGTTGTGTGTAGAATCTAAATATTTTCGGATTATTCTTTAACTCAGAAAAAACTTCCTATAAATTAAATCTACCACTAATTTGCTGTAATAAATCTTCTGACATAATTTTTAACTTTATTAGGCCAATTTTTGTCCATGCATGGTTTTTCTATCAAAATAAAAAATACAATAGAAATTAATAAGATACTAGATATTATAAAAATGGAATATAATCCGATATTTATTATTGGATTATCCGAAAATTGAAGAGATAAAAGAGGATTGCCAACAAAGCTAATTATTGAAAAATGTATCAAATAAATGGTATAACACATCCCACCAATATTTGTAATAGTCTTTAAAGAAAAGAATCGTATTGATTTTCGTAAAATAATATTGTAATAGGAAGAGAAAATTAATATTAATACACTAATATTCCATATAATTTTCAGAAAAAAAGAGTCAAAATATTTTTCATTACTACTAAAAATAAGAAGTAAAGCAATAATAGTAAAGCTGTTTCTTAAAATAGATGTTTTGTTTGTTACCCCTTCAATCAGATAAAAATCTACAAGTAAAAATCCTACTAAAAAGTACTGTAAATAATCTAATATAGATAGAAATGGAAGTGTAACTAATAAACTAAATACTGAAAAAACTATTATGGTGAATATTAATAGAAATCTCCTAGTTAGATTGTTATTAATACTGAAAAATAAAGATAATATTGGAGCTAAAATATAAAACTGAATTTCAATTTCTAGACTCCAAGCAACAGTATTGATGAGAGAAGGTTCCGCATAAATAAAATTATGCATGTAAGCAACAGATGCTAAAAAACTTTGAAATCCTTCTGTATTACTTAGGTTTTTACTTATAAAAATGTTTCCGATTAAGAGTAAAAACATAACTATAACATAAGGAGGTTCTAACCTGCTTATTCTTCTTAAAAAATAAGATTTTAGAGATACCTTATTCGAATCTTTTAAGTAATGCTTTGCAAATGGAAGTCCTAAAATAAATCCACTCAAAACAAAAAATAACTGCACACCAAAATTTCCATTTTTCAGAAAATTTGCGATAAAATCGAAATTATAAGTATTGTTGTATACAGATCCGTCCTTGTTCTCAATAAATCCGAACAAATGAAATAAAACAACCGATACAATTGCAACAAATCTTAATCCATCTATTTCCGGAATAAAGTTTCCCGAAGTAGTAATTCTAGATAGATTAATTTTACTTTTTTTCACAGAAATAGATTATTTCATCTTTAGGTAAAGCGTATCTTTCCACAAGTTTAGGGTTTAGTTCGTTAATAAAATCACTTTCGGTAACCTTAAATCCTGCTTTTTCTAATCTTTTTCCATAATCTAAACCAAAAAGCCTAACATGATCGTCTTGCCAATACAATCTTTCTCTTTCTTTAGGATCGGTTACATTTGGATCTTCTTCTGTTTTTGGGTTATTAGTATCAATAGGAACCTGAAAAATCCCCCAACCTCCAGGTTTCATTACCCTATAAAACTCTGTCATTACTTTGTGTGAATCTTCAACATGTTCTAACACATGATTACAAATTACTACATCAAAAGAATTTTCATTAAAAGGAATGTCGTGTACATCAAACTTTATATCTGCCCAAGGAGAAATTAAATCTCCTGTGGTGTAGTCTAAGTTTTTCATTCCTTTAAATATCTTAATGAAACAATATTCAGGAGCAATGTGTAAGAACCTTAATTTGTCGGTAAAGAAATTGGTTTTCTCCTTCATAAAAAGCCACATAAGTCGGTGCCTTTCTAAACTCATACTATCAGGAGCAATAGCATTCATTCTAGGTTTAAGTCTTCCATATGGTAATAATCTTCTATAAGTTTTTCCATTTATAGGGTCCTCAAATTTATTACCCCTCATGAATAAAGAAAAAATTCTTAAAAAGAAATGGCTAACATGTTGTAGATAGTGTCTGGGTATTAATCTGGTAGCAAGACTTATTATGGTTTTCATAGAATCTTTTAAGTTTGAAAGCAAATATAAACTAATTATACTGCTATCTTAAGTATTTTTATTCGTTTGTTTCAAATGCATTTCAGCATAAAATCCACATAATTTTAGCAAATTCTCATGAGTTCCTTCTTCAATAATTTTTCCATCTTCTAAAACTATTATATGATTAGCGTGTTGCATAGAAGTTGTTCTGTGACTGATAATTATATTTGTATTATTTTTAATTTTTTCTTTTAAATTTTCTAAAATTAGCTTTTCTTTATTTGCATCAATCGCAGATAAACAATCATCGAAAATATAAATAGAAGGATTTATAAAAATAGCTCTTGCAATAGATAATCTTTGTCTCTGACCACCAGAAAGTTGAACTCCTCTCTCTCCAATTAAGGTACTATATTTATCTGGGAATTGATTTATTTCTTCTATTATCTCAGCAGTTTTAGCTGCGTTAATTACTTCTGATTCTGTAAAATCGTTTTTTCCAAAACTAATATTTTCACTTACTGTTCCTGAAAATAGAAAACCATCTTGAGGGACGTATCCTATATTTCTTCTAAGTTGAAAAAGATTTAACTCCTTAATATCTTTTTTTCCGATAGATATTTTGCCTTTATCTAAATCATATAATCTAGTAATAAGGTTGGCAATAGTTGATTTTCCGCTTCCGGTTTTTCCAAAAATACCTAATGTCTCATTTTCTTTAACTTTGAAACTAACATTCTTTAATGCTTGTATTCCTGTGTCAGGATACGTAAAACTAACATCTATAAACTCAATATTTCCTTGTATTTTAGTATCTTTCGAAGTATAGTTTAGTACAGTTGTTTCTGTTTCTAAAAATTCATTTATTCTTTGCATTGAAGCTTCTGATCTTTGTACTAATGAAGTTACCCATCCTACAGAAGCAACAGGCCACGTTAGCATGTTTATATATATAATAAATTCAGCAATGTTCCCTGTGCTAATAGTTCCTTGAAAACTTTCTAGTCCACCTATATATACTGTTGTAATTGTACTTATACCAATTAAAAGTATGATTAGAGGAAAAAACCAAGCTTCCACTGATACGAGTTTTAATTGTCTATTTTTATATTTTTTACATTCTTCATAAAATCGATTGAATGAGTTTTTTTCATTTCTAAAAATCTTAATGATATTGATTGCACTAAAAGTCTCTTGACTTACAGATGTAAGAGTAGATAACTGAGCTTGAGATTGTTCACTTTTTTTATTGATTGATTTGCTAACAAAATAAACAGCAATAGCTAAAATTGGTAGGGGAATAAGTACATATAAGGTTAAACTCACATTTATAATGAACATCTTTGATATTACTAAAGTAAAAAGAAAGAACATATTTATAGCATACATGATCGCTGGACCAAGATACATTCTAACTCTATTAACATCTTCAGTAATTCTATTCATTAAATCACCAGTATTATTTTTCTTGTAAAAAGAAATGTCAAGGTTTTGATATTTCTCGTAAATCTCATTTTTTAAGTCAAATTCAATTTTTCTACTCATTACAATTATAGTTTGTCTCATAAAATACATGAATATACCTTTCATGATTGCAAATAATAGAATAAGACCTCCATATTTTAAAAGAGTATATTGTATAGATTTATTCAGGTTGTTTTGGGTTAAACTCACTTGAATATTATCAAAAGCATGTCTTACAAATTCAGCAGGATATAAAGCGAAAATATTAGAAATTAGAATAAAAATTGCACCTATAATTAAAAGTGTTTTGTACTTTAAAAGGTATTTGTTAAGATGTAATAGGTTCTTCAATTCAATTAGTTATTACGATTTTGGTAGGACAAAAATAATAACTAATTTTGCAAACCGATAAAAAAACGTGACAACTTCAGTAAAAGAAGTTAATATTTAATTAGCATAATTTAATATTTGACATAATGATGGAAGTAAAGAATAAAAATTTAAAACCTGTAATTGGTAATATGCAAACAATGGGACACGAACAGGTTATTTTCTGCAATGATTCTGAAACAGGTTTAAAAGCAATAATAGCAATTCATGACACAACATTAGGTCCAGCCCTTGGAGGAACAAGAATGTGGAATTACTCAAATGAAATTGATGCTTTAAATGATGTATTGAGACTATCAAGAGGTATGACTTTTAAAGCATCAATATCAGGATTAAATTTAGGAGGTGGAAAAGCTGTTATAATTGGTGATGCTAAAACTGAAAAAACAGAAGCTCTAATGAAAAAATTTGGAGAATATGTTAATAAATTGGGTGGCACATATATTACTGCAGAAGATGTGGGAATGAGTACAAAAGATATGGAGTATGTTAGAGAAATGACTAAACATGTTACAGGTATTCCTGAATCTATGGGTGGTAGTGGAGATCCATCTCCTGTTACAGCTTATGGTGTATATTGGGGAATGAAAGCGTCAGCAAAATTTAAGTGGGGTTCAGATTCTTTAGAAGGAAAGACTATTTTAGTACAAGGAGTAGGACATGTAGGTGAGAACTTGGTAAAGCATATAACTGAAGAAGATGCTAAAGTTTTTGTTACAGATATTAATGAGGAAAAACTAGCGGAAGTATCTGAAAAATATGGAGCTAAAATAATAACGGGAGACGCAATATATGATATGGATATGGATATTTATGCTCCCTGTGCTTTAGGAGCTACTCTAAATACTGATACTATTCATAGATTAAAATGTGCGATTGTTGCTGGTGCTGCAAATAATCAGTTAGAAGATGAAATGATACATGGAGAAATGATTAAAGAAAAAGGAATTGTTTATGCTCCAGACTTCTTAATTAATGCGGGAGGATTGATTAATGTATATTCAGAAATAAATGGTTACGATAGAGAAAAATCATTAAACAAAACCAGAAAAATTTACGATACTACATTAGAAATTCTTTTAAAAGCAGAGCAGGAGGATATCACTACACATAAAGCTGCTTTAGTTATCGCAGAACAAAGAATTCAGAATAATAGAATTTAATGATTAGTAGAAGACATATTAGGATAAAAGTAATGCAGTCCTTATACTCTTACTTTTCACACCCTAACAATGAAATCGCTTCCTCTGAGAAACAAATGATAAAAGATTTTAAAAGTCTTTCTGATCTTCAGATTATCATTATTTCTTTTTTATTTGAAATTCATAAATATGCCGAAGGTTTCTATGAAGATAATAAATCCAAATTTATTCCAACTGAAGAAGATTTAAATCCTAATACAAAGTTTGTTAATAATAGAATTTTTTCAATCTTATTAAAAGATGAAATACTTGCAAAGAAAACCTCTAGAGTTTCTTTAATTTGGAGAAAAGGAGATTTAGATATAGTTAGGAAAGTTTTTGTACAGGTTATTAAAAGTATTCAATACAAAGATTATCTAAATAGTGATGTTGATAGTTTAACAGAAGATAAAAAGTTTATTCAGTTATTATTAAATGAATTTATTTTAGATAATGATATTTTTCATC
>CAJXFN010000062.1 GCA_913052655.1 uncultured Flavobacteriales bacterium
TCATGTCCTTGAAATGTAACCCCGTCTAATCTATTAACATCTTGTAAAGTACCTAACGTAGCGGTAGTTAATGATTGTGTTTCTCCTCTTGTAAACACAGCGGAACCATGAGGAGATGATAGATAATCTACTTCACACCAAATTGGCCTAATTTCATTTGTTTTTCTACCATCTAATCTTTTACCTTCATTTAACACTAGTGTTCTTACCGCTTCTTTCTCTACATTATGGTAGTAAACACCTATAAGGTTACTATCATAATTTTCTATCTCTTCCTCAGATAAGTTTGCTATCCATTCTTCTTTTATAGCTTTAAACTTTGTTGATCTTTCATCTTTTCTAAGTCCTTCTGCTGCTACTGCATATACCTTTTCGTAAGTGTCGTTTTTAATTTTTGCTCTTAATTCTTCGTCATGTGTTTCATGACAATACTCTCTTTTTGGGGTTGAAGAGGATATTTCTGAAGCTAATTCAACTTGTACTTTACACTGAACTTTAATTGCTTCATGAGCTTCTTTAATTGCTTCAATCATTTCTCCTTCTGAAACTTCATTCATTTCTCCTTCTACCATTGCTACACTATCGGCAGATGCTCCAACCATTAAGTCAATATCTGCTTCTTCCATTTGTGCAGGAGAAGGGTTTATTATAAACTCTCCATTTAATCGAATAACTCTTACTTCTGATATTGGTCCATTAAATGGAATGTCTGAAATAGCAATCGCAGTGGAGGCTGCGAGTGCAGCTAAACTATCTGGTGAAACTTCAGGGTCGTGTGAATTTAATGATATCATTATTTGAACTTCTGCGTGATAATCACCAGGAAACATTGGTCTTAAAATTCTATCAACTAACCTCATTACCAATATTTCTTGATCTGTTGGTCTAGCTTCTCTTTTTAAGAATCCTCCTGGAAATCTTCCGTCCGCAGCAAATTTTTCTCTATAATCAACAGTTAACGGTAAAAAATCAACTCCATCTCTAGCCTCTTTGCTAGATACAACAGTTGCTAACATATGAGTTTTACCCATTCTTATTTCAACCGAACCGTGAGCTTGTCTTGCTAATTTACCTGTAGAAATAGTAATTTCTCTTCCATCTTTTAAGGTAATTTTCTTTGTAATTTCTTTATTCATTTTTTTTCTGTTTTGCCTCTTTGTTGTTTATAAAATAAAAAAGGCAATTTTGGTAATTGCCTTTTTTAATGTCATCTATATTGTAAATTATCGTCTTAATTTTAAGTCCTTTACTAGTTTTCTGTAAGCTACAACATCTTTTCTTTTTAAGTAATCTAGTAATTTTCTTCTCTTACCTACCATTAACTGTAAAGATCTTTGAGTTCCAAAATCTTTTCTGTTGTTTTTTAAATGTGCTGTAAGATGTTTGATTCTTTCTGTGAATAAAGCTACTTGACTAAAAACAGATCCAGAATCTTCTTTTCCGGCACCGTATTTTGTAAATAACTTTTCTTTTTGTTGTGTGTCTAAACTCATATTGTTTTTCTCCTTTGTTTTAGGTTTGCAAATATAGTAATTGTTTTTAAACTACAACAATTAATATATATTTATATTATGATGAGTATATTCGGATTAGTTGAGACAGTTTTTCCTTCATGTTTTTTCTGTCTATAATTAAATCTAAGAATCCATGTTCTTTAACAAATTCAGCTGTTTGAAATCCTTCAGGAAGATCTTTTCCTATTGTTTCTTTAACAACTCTTGGTCCCGCGAAACCAATTAAAGCATTAGGTTCTCCTATATTTAAATCTCCAAGCATTGCAAAGGAAGCAGTAATTCCTCCAGTTGTGGGGTCGGTTAATACTGAAAAGTAAGGAACTCCTTCATTACCAAGTTGAGCTAATTTAGCAGAGGTTTTAGCTAACTGCATTAATGAAAATGAAGCTTCCATCATTCTTGCTCCACCAGATTTTGAAATAATGATTAATGGTGTTTTTGTTTTTCTTGCGTGATCAATTGCTCTTGCAATCTTTTCTCCTACTACAGAACCCATTGAACCTCCAATAAAATTAAAGTTAAAACACGCAATTACAGCATCTTTTTTGTTGATTTTTCCATATGCGGTTGTTACAGCATCTTTGAGACCAGTCTTTTTCTGTATTGATTCTAATCTTTCTGTATATTTTTTTCTGTCTTCAAATTCTAAAGGGTCTTTTGAAATCATATTTGGATCTAATTCAGTAAATTTATTTTTATCAAATAAAATTTCAAAATATTCCTTTGCATTAATTCTGTGATGATGATTGCAATTATTACAAACATAATACTGTTGATGGTGCTGTTCAGAAGTTATAATTGTTTTACATTTAGGGCACTTGTACCACAACCCTTCAGGAATTTCTTTTTTCTGATTAGTTTCTGTTGTTACTCCTTTTTTTATTCTTTTAAACCATCCCATATCTAACTGTTTCTATTTATGTTATTCAATTCTTCAAAAGATCTTGTTAACCTTTCAATAAAAGTTAGTTCTCCATCTCTAATCCATTTTCTTGGATCGTAATATTTTTTGTTTGGTAAATCTTCACCCTCAGGGTTTCCAATCTGAGATTGTACATATTCGTTGTATTTTGCAAAATAATCTCTAGTGCCAATTGTGAATCCCCATTGAAGATCTGTATCAATATTCATCTTTATTACCCCATATCCAATAGCTTCTTTTATTTCTTCGGGTGAAGATCCTGATCCTCCATGGAATACAAAATTAACTGGTTGTTTTTTTGTATTGAATTTTTTCTCAATGTAATCCTGAGAATTTTTAAGTATAATAGGTGTTAACTGTACATTTCCTGGTTTATAAACACCGTGTACATTTCCAAAAGCTGCTGCAATTGTAAATTGATCTGATATCTTCATTAACTCTTCATAAGCATAAGCAACCTCCTTTGGTTGAGTATATAGTTTACTGTTATCAACATCAGTATTGTCAACCCCATCTTCTTCACCACCTGTAATTCCTAATTCAATCTCAAGACTCATTCCTATTTTACTCATTCGCTTTAGATATTCCTTACATAATTCAATGTTTTCCTCAATAGGTTCTTCAGATAAATCTATCATATGAGAACTATATAATGGTTTTCCATGTATTTCGTAAAACTCTTCACCTGCTTCTAACAATCCGTCAACCCATGGAAGTAGTTTTTTTGCACAGTGATCAGTATGTAGGATAGCTGTAACACCATAAAGTTCCGCCATTGAATGAACATGCATAGCTCCAGATATTCCACCTGCAATTGATGCTTGATGATCTACATTAGACAATCCTTTTCCTGCAAAAAATTGACATCCACCATTTGAGAATTGTACGATTACTGGTGAGTTAACTCTTGCTGCAGTTTCTAAAACAGCATTAACTGTAGATGTGTTACTTACATTTACTGCTGGTAACGCGTAATTATTTTTTTTAGCGTCTGAGAAAACTACTCCTATTTCTTTTCCTGAAATAACCCCTAATTCAAATTTTGACATTTTAATTTTTATTTATTTTTAGATTAACAAAATTAGAAACATTGTTAGTATTTTAGCAATAATTTTGAATAAATTTATAAATAGAATAAATTTAATAAAGTGATAAGTAAGAATCAGATAAAATTAGTAAAATCTTTACAGCAAAAAAAACAGAGGATTTTAAATAAATCATTTGTAGTAGAGTCTACAAAAAATGTATTAGAAATATTAGATTCTTCTTACGAGGTTTCAAATATATTTGCTACATCTGCATGGATAGATTCTAATAAAATATTTTCTAAAATAGAGATTAATGAAGTTACTAAAAATGAACTAAATAGAATAAGTGGACTAAAAACTGCTTCAGAAGTTTTAGCAATTGTAAAAATTCCCGAAACACAAAATAATTTTGATTTTTCTGGTGTTAATATTGCATTAGATAATATTAAAGATCCAGGGAATTTTGGTACAATTATAAGGATATGTGATTGGTTTGGAATAAAAAATATATATTGTTCAGAAAATACTGTAGACTTATATAATCCTAAGGTAGTACAATCTACAATGGGTTCTATTTCAAGAGTAAATGTTTTTTATACTAATTTAGCTGAGATGTTTAATAATATAGATGATAATATCAGGATATATGCTTCAGTATTGAATGGTATTGAAATTCAGGATTGTAAATTATCAGAGAACTCACTAATAGTATTTGGGAATGAATCTCATGGAATTTCCCAAGAGATTTTAAACTTAACTAATGAAAAAATAACTATTACAAAAAAGGGAAATGCAGAATCTTTAAATGTTTCGGTTTCTGTAGGAATTATTTTAAATAAATTTTGTAATTAAAATTTTCCTCTAAAAGGTTTGTCCCATCTTCTACATTCAAGTGCGCACTCAGTGCATCTATATCGTTTAAAATCAAATAATTGAAAGGTTGTGTAGTTAATTAAATAATCTAATTTTTTTCTTCTAATCCTTTCTAATGGTTTTTGAAGTTCACAGGGGCAACAATTATTATAAATTTTATTCTCTTTTTTCTTCCAAAAGTTTAGATTTTTTAAAAGAATTAAAACTAATACATAGATAATTAAAGCTAATGAAATATACAGAAAAATGTCCATTTTATTAATATTTAATTAAAATTCAAATTACAAATCTATAAAAAATCATTAAAAAATGAAAAAAATGTAATTATTTTGCATAATTCAGCCAATTAATGTCTTTTTTCTACTCAAAAGTAAAAGATAGCATCCATCCATTTGTATATAATTTTTTGATGGATGTAGTATAAACACTTTGATCTTTGTCTAATAAATTCAGAATTCCTGCTGAGATTTTAATCTGTGGAGAGAATTTAAAAAACTCTAGATAAAAATCCATTCCAAACCCTATTTCGCCCATAAGATCGTTTGGATTAAGTCTTATAATTACCTCATCTTCCTCAATAATATCTTTTTGAGATGCTATATCTAAACTGTATTTGAGACCAAATAGAATATAGGATCTGAAATTATTATATCTTTCAGATTTATACTTTATATAGATAGGAAAATCTAATAAAGTAGATTCTACTTTTTTCTTTTCCGTACCAATATTATTTAAACTGTCAGCAAATGAATAAATTAGATGTCTTTCTCCAAAAACTAAAGCGGGTACAAATCTGAAGTCGGTATATTTTCCTAATCTGAAGTTTGAAACTATTCCTAAATTAAATCCTTTCTGATTATTAGAATGTAAAACGTATAAACTATCTTGATAAATTACTTCAGGATTATATTTTATATTAAAGTCTAATGAATTAATGCCTAATGTGAATCCAAAATGTATTTTTTTGAAGTCATATCTAGGAAGATTTTTAGGAGTGGGTTGTAGCTGTGCTTTTGCCAAATTGACAAACAAAATACTGACAATTATATGTAACAAGTATCTATTCATTTTAGAACCAAAAACGATTCTTTCATTCTTTTATTGCTACATATAAATCGACTATACCAAAACTTAATGGAATATGTTTACAGTTCTTAAATCCAACATTTTCTAAATGTTGGATGAAATCTCTTCCATTAGGAAAGGCCTCGACCGAATTTGGTAAATAAGTATAAGCACTATTATCTTTTGAGATTAATTTTCCTATAATCGGTAAAATTTTATGAAAATAGGTGTTATAAATCTGTTTTAAAGGAAAAGTTTTTGGTTTAGATGGCTCTAAAATAGTGACTATTCCACTTTTATTTAGTACTCTAAACATTTCAGAAAGCCCTTTTTCTAAGTTTTCATAATTTCTTACCCCAAATCCTGCTGTAATAGCATCAAAACTATTTTCTGAAAATGGAAGCTTTTCAGAGTCTGCAATTTGTAATTCGATTTTATCTTCAAGACCTCTTTTTTTTATTTTCTTTTTACCCACATTTATCATACCTTCCGAAATATCAATTCCAATAATCTTTGATTTTTTTATTCTGCAAGCAGAAATAGCAAAATCAGCAGTTCCTGTAGCTACATCCAATATAGTTTTAGGATTATTAGTAAGTTGTTTTACTGCTTTTCTTCTCCAATAATAGTCCATTCCAAAAGATAATGAATGGTTTAGAAAATCATAATTATCAGCAATATTATCAAACATTTTACCTATTTGTTTTTTTTTAGAATCGGTCGAGTTATATGGAGTAATTTTGCTCAAATTATATAGTTTAAATTATTTGTAATGCTTTTGATATTAGTTCTTTTTTGTTAATTGGTACAACTCCTACTTTTTGGCAAACAATTCCTCCAGCAAGACAGGAAATCTTTGAAATATCTTCATAAGAAACTTTTTCAGATAATAGGAGAGAAGCTACCGAAATAACAGTATCTCCTGCACCCGAAACATCTACTACTGGACCACCATAAGCTTGAGTATGAACAAATCCTTCGTCAGAATTAATGCAAATTCCATCTGAAGAAAGAGTTAGTAAAATTCCTTTTGCATTTAACTTCTTTTTAAGTTTGAATGTAACATTTTCTAATTCAGAATCTATTTTTTCGTTAAAACTTATTTCCATTCCTTCTTTAATTTCTTTGAGGTTTGGTTTAAAGATATCACAATTTTTATATTCTAAGAAATTATCTTTTTTAGGATCGACAATTATAGGAATACCTCTTTTGTTAGCTTCCGAAATTAAATCAGATATAATCTTTTTTGTTAGTACTCCTTTATTATAATCTTGTAAAATAAGTGCCTCACAACTATCAATAATCTCTAAAACATTTTGCAGGAATTCATCTTCAATTTGTAGAGGTTTTGTGTCTTCTTCATCAATACGTAATTGATGTTTTCCTTCACATATCACTCGTGTTTTTACTGTAGTTTTTTTTACATCTGAAAAAAATAGACCAATTTCAGAAAGATTAGATTCTTCCATAAGTTGTTGGAACCTTTCTCCATATAAATCTTTTCCTAATACGCTACATAGAATAGGTTCTGCTCCTAATGCTTTAATGTTTAGAGCACAGTTTGCAGCGCCTCCTAATCTTATTTCATATTTTTCTATATCAACAACAGGAACATCTGCTTCAGGAGATATTCTGTTGATAGATCCCCACATATAGGCATCAATCATAGAATCACCTACTAAAAGGACTTTTTTTCCATTAAAGGAATTAAATATTTTATTTAACTCATCACAGGTCATTTTAATTTATATAGTTGATTTTTAATTCTGCTGATTGCTTCTAATAAATTTTCTTCAGAAGCCGCATAAGAAATTCTAACACATTCCGGATTTCCGAAAGGAGTTCCTGCTACTAAGGCTACATAACAAGTATTTAAAAGATACATACATAAGTCATTAGAACTATTAATAGTTATTGTTCCATCTGATTTTCCAAAATAATAACTAACATCAGGGAATAGATAAAATGCACCTTGAGGTATATTACAGTTAATTCCTTTAATTTCTTTTAATTTTTCTAGTACTAGGTTTCTTCTATTTAGAAAAATATTTTTCATAAACATTACTTCAGAAGGATCTGCACTAACTGCGGTTTCTGTTGCTTTTTGAGAAATTGCACAAGTACCAGAAGTAACCTGTCCTTGAATTTTACTACAAGCTTTTGCAATCCAAAGTGGAGCTCCAATATACCCAACTCTCCAACCTGTCATGGCAAATCCTTTAGAAACGCCATTTACTGTTATTACCCTGTCTTTTAAGTGTGGAATAGTTCCTATACTAAAGTGTGTTTCAGTAAAGTTAATATGTTCATATATCTCGTCTGCAATTATGAAGATATTTGGGTATTTTTCTAGCATTTTTGCAATATCTGTTAGTTCTTCTTTTGTATAAACGGAACCTGATGGGTTACATGGTGAAGAAAACATCAATATTTTTGTTTTATTTGTTATTTTTTCTTCAATTTGAGATGCAGATACTTTAAAATCTTTTTTTACTGAGGAAGAAACTTGTACTGGAATTCCCTCTGCTAGATTTACAATATCAGCATAACTTACCCAGTAAGGAGCGGGAAGAAGAACTTCATCTCCAGGATTTAATAAAGACAAACAAACATTAGCCAAAGATTGTTTTGCTCCTGTAGAAACTACAATTTGTTCAGGACTAAAATCTAATCCGTTATCTCTTTTAAATTTATAAGATATTG
>CAJXFN010000063.1 GCA_913052655.1 uncultured Flavobacteriales bacterium
TTTTCAAAAAACTTCTTGACATTGGTGATATTGTTGGGGTAAAAGGAGAGGTTTTTACTACAAAGGTTGGAGAAATATCTGTAAAAGTAAAAGAGTTGACCTTGCTAACAAAATCCCTAAAGCCCCTTCCTCTGCCTAAAGTTGATGGAGAGGGAAGGGTTCATGATGCCTTTACTGATCCAGAGAAGAGATATAGACAAAGGTATGTTGACCTTGTTGTAAATCCGGAAGTGAAAGATGCTTTTGTTAAAAGAACACAACTTACAAATTCTATGCGTTCTTATTTAAACAATAAAGGTTATTTAGAGGTAGAAACCCCAATTTTACAACCTGTTTACGGGGGCGCTGCGGCCCGCCCCTTTAAAACACATCACAATACTTTGGATATGGATTTATATTTAAGAATTGCTAACGAACTGTATTTAAAAAGATTGGTAGTTGGGGGGTTTGATGGTGTATATGAGTTTTCAAAAGATTTTAGAAATGAGGGTATGAGCCGTTTTCACAATCCAGAGTTTACTCAAATGGAATTGTATGTTGCATATAAAGATTATGAATGGATGATGGATTTGGTCGAAGAAATGGTTGAAAAAATTGCACTGGATTTACATGGCAAAACAGAAGTTCAGTTAGGAGAAAATCTAATCAACTTCAAAAGGCCTTGGAAAAGATATACAATGTATGAAGCAATAGAACATTTTACAGGAATCAACATTTCTAAAATGGATGAAAAAACACTTAGAGAAACCGCCAAAAAATTGGGTGTTGAAGTAAACAAAAGCGTAGGAAGGGGGAAGCTAATTGATGAAATTTTTGGGGAAAAGTGTGAAGGACAATTAATTCAGCCAACTTTTATTACCGATTATCCTGTAGAAATGTCCCCATTAGCAAAAAAACACAGAAAACACGAGGGGTTAGTAGAGCGTTTTGAAGCTATTTGTAATGGGAAGGAAATTTGTAACGCTTTTTCTGAGTTAAATGACCCAATTGATCAAAGAGCTAGATTTGAAGAACAATTAGAGCTAGGCAAAAGAGGTGATGATGAGGCGATGATATTAGATGAAGATTTCCTTAGAGCTATAGAGTATGGGATGCCTCCAACAGCTGGTTTAGGAATAGGTATTGATCGATTAAGTATGATTATGACAAACTCTAATTCTATTCAAGATGTGTTGTTTTTCCCACAGATGAAAGCGGAAAATCAAAAAAACACCGAAGAGTAATACAATGAAAGATGTTATCAAAATAGGTGTAATTGGCGGGGGTAGTTGGGCAACCTCAATTGTAAAAATGTTGTGTGAGAATGTTAATTGTGTGAATTGGTGGATGAGAAATGAAGATGCTATAGAACATATACAAAAATATGGACACAACCCTAATTATATATCCGATGCAGAACTTAAAAAAGAGAGGTTAAACATAAGTTCAGATATTGATAAGATTGTGAGAGATTCAGATTATTTAGTTTTAGCGGTTCCGTCAGCGTTTTTAAAATCTACATTAAAGAACTTGACTGTTTCTATTAAAGACAAGGTGGTGTTTTCAGCTATTAAAGGAATTGTACCTGAAAATAACACCATAGTAGGAGAGTTTCTTTATAATCAATTCAGGGTTCCATATGAAAATATTGGTGTTTTAACCGGTCCTTGTCACGCGGAAGAGGTTGCTTTAGAAAGATTGTCTTATTTAACTATTGCTTGTGGTGATTTAAAAAAAGCGAATTTATTTGCAAACTCTATTGAGGGTAGGTACATCAAAACAACTGTATCTGATGATATATATGGCACAGAATACTCTGCGGTACTTAAAAATGTAGTCGCTCTTGCTTCTGGAATATGTCACGGCTTAGGATATGGTGATAATTTTCAAGCGGTTTTAGTTTCTAACGCGATCAGAGAAATAAAGCGTTTTGTGGACACTGTTCACCCCATAAAAAGAGATATAAATGAATCGGCTTACTTGGGGGATTTGTTAGTAACGGCATATTCTCAGTTTAGCAGGAACAGAACTTTTGGGGAAATGATAGGTAGGGGATATAGTGTACATTCTGCACAACTAAAGCTAAAAATGATTGCCGAAGGATATTATGCGGTAAAATGTATTATTGAAATAAACGAAGAGGTAAAGTTAGATATGCCAATTAGTGAGGCGGTTTATAATATTTTGTACAACAGAAAATCTCCTAAAAAACAAATACAAATTTTAACCAACCGTTTAAATTAAAGTATCATTTCAGGGATTTCCTCCTCGATAATTAATTCAGCTTCTGTAGCTTTTATTATTTCTTCCAAACTTACTCCGGGGGCTCTTTCTAAAAGTTTAAATCCATTCTTTGTTACTTCTAAAACCGCAAGATTTGTCACTATTTTTTTTACACAATTTACCCCCGTAATTGGTAGTTGACATTTTTTTAGTATTTTACTCTCACCCTTTCGATTTGTGTGCATCATAGCTACAATAATATTTTCTGCTGAAGCAACCAAATCCATTGCTCCACCCATTCCTTTTACCATTTTACCAGGTATTTTCCAGTTTGCAATATCTCCATTTTCTGACACCTCCATAGCTCCTAAAACAGTTAGTTGAACATGTCTACCTCTGATCATCGCAAAAGAGGTAGCGGAGTCAAAAAGCGCTGCTCCAGGCATCATTGTAATAGTTTGTTTACCCGCATTAATTAGGTCTGCGTCCTCTTCACCTTCAAATGGGAAGGGGCCCATTCCTAACACTCCATTTTCTGATTGAAATTCAACATCAATTCCCTTGGGTATATAGTTTGCAACCAATGTTGGAATACCAATTCCTAAATTAACATACATATTATGTTCTAACTCTTGAGCAATTCGCTGAGCAATTTTATTTTTATCTAGTGACATTATTCTCTTGATCTAACGGTTCTCTGTTCTATTCTCTTTTCGTATTTCTTACCCTGTAAAATTCTTTGTATAAATATTCCGGGAGTATGAATCTGATTTGGGTCTAACTCTCCTGCGGGAACTAACTCCTCCACCTCTGCAACAGTAATTTTGCCAGCCATTGCCATTAGGGGGTTAAAATTTCGGGCTGTTCCTTTAAAAATTAGATTACCCGCGGTGTCTCCCCTCCAAGCTTTTACAAAAGCAAAATCTGCAGTCAATGCTGTCTCTAATATATGAGGTTTTCCATTAAACTCTCTAACCTCTTTCCCTTCCGCAACTTCTGTTCCATATCCGGCGGGAGTGAAAAAAGCCGGAATTCCCGCTCCACCCGCTCTACATCTTTCAGCCAAACTTCCCTGTGGTATTAGGTCTACTTCCAGTGTTCCTGAGAGCATTTGCCTTTCAAATTCTGCGTTTTCACCAACATAAGAAGATATCATTTTTATAATCTGTTTTCTCTTTAGCAATAAACCAAGTCCAAAATTATCTACTCCCGCATTATTAGAGATACATGTTAATCCAAAAATATCTTTTTTAGAAAGCGCGGCTATTGAGTTTTCTGGTATTCCAGAAAGTCCAAAACCACCAAACATAAATGTCATGTTACTTTCTACCCCTTTTAATGCGGACTCTATATTATTTACTACTTTATTTATCATAATTAAAATTCTTCTTCTTCTAGATTTTGCTCTGGATTCAACGAGCCTAATGGATTACAATTCATTTTGTTTTCAGCCCAATTTTTTACTTTTAAACCTGAAAACTCGAACAAGTCCTGTTGTGTTACATCGATTATGGTTTCATCCTCATATACATTCTTCATGAATTGACCAAATACAGGTAAAGCTGTGCTACCACCGTAGCCTAGAGCATTTCTAAAATGTGCGGATCTGTCTTCACATCCAGTCCAAACAGTTGTTACTAAATTAGGTGTTATGCCAACGAACCAACCATCTGAATAGTTTTGAGTAGTTCCTGTTTTTCCCCCTATCTGAGCCGAAATACCATAGGTAGATCTTAAGGACCTGGCGGTTCCTCGTATTCCATTTTTAGATCTACTTGCTAATTTTTTTTCTTTCTTGTTTCCGTGTTCAATTAAATATTTTATTCTTTCATGGTAGTTTTTATCATATACACCATCAACAGCTCCCCGCAATAATTTGATCATAATTGCTGATGTTTCTTCACTTAAAGCCTCGTTTTTTTCTGAATGAAATCTTTCTAATATAACCCCATTCTTATCTGTAATTTTTGTGACAAAAATCGGCTCTGTATAAACCCCCTTATTTACAAATGTTGAGTAAGCTCCCGTAATCTCTTTTACTGTCAAATCAAACGTTCCTAAACAAATTGAAGGGACCGCTTTTAAATATGAAGTTATCCCCATTTTTCTCGCCATATCTACTACTGGCTTTGGTCCAAATTGATGCATAATATAAGCGGTCATTATATTAATTGAGTTTGCAAGTCCAAATTTAAGAGTTAGTGACAGTCCATCAAAATCTGTACTAGAGTTATATGGTATCCAGTCTTTTGATAGTCCCCAATCATCTTTATCAAATACTACAGGAGAGTTTAAAATTTTATCACACGGATCCACTCCCTCTTGTATAGCTAAAGAATATAAAAACGGTTTAAAAGTAGACCCCACCTGTCTACTACCTTTTAAAACATGATCGTATTTAAAAAACTTATGGTTTATTCCTCCAACATAAGCTTTTATATGTCCGTCTGTAGGGTTCATACTCATCAGTCCTGTATGAATAAAGAACTTATTATAAATTACAGAGTCTCTGGGCGAGATTAGGGTGTCGAATTCTCCCTCCCATGAAAAAAGAGTTGTGTTAACCTTAATGTTAAAAATTTTATCTATCTCCTTTTTTGATTTGCCTTGGTTTTTAAGTTTTCTGTATCTTTCTGATCGTTTGATTCCTTGATAAATTATTTCGTCGATCTGTTTTCTGCTAAAATGTTTTGGGTAGGGAGCTTTTGAATAACCCTTCCAGTGCGTATAAAATTTTTCTTGTAGTTCTGCCATTTTTTTCTTTACGGCAGCTTCGGCATGTTTTTGTATCTTAGAATCTATTGTAGTGTGAATAATCAAACCGTCTGTATATAGATTATAATACTCTCCATTTGATTTTTTGTTTTTAGAACACCATTCTTTCATCCAAGGCCTTAATTGTTCTCTAAAATAAGGAGCTAAGCCTTCGTTATGATCTACTTTTTGAT
Source organism: uncultured Flavobacteriales bacterium (assembly GCA_913052655.1). GTDB lineage: Bacteria > Bacteroidota > Bacteroidia > Flavobacteriales > BACL11. Next base: position 5,151 of record CAJXFN010000063.1, read on the forward strand.
AATCTAAGTTTAATGGAAGGTCTTGTAATGAATCACATTCTGTTTTTGTGATTTTTCCGTATTTCATCATTTGAGATAAAACAACATTTCTTCTGTTTTGTGTTCCCTCTGGGTTCCTCCTAGGATTATATAGTGATGGGTTTTTCAACATCCCAACCAACATTGCTGATTGATTTACATCTAAATTTTTGGGGGTTGTGTTAAAATATATTTTTGAAGCTGATGTTATCCCTACCGCTTGATTAATCCAATCAAACCTGTTTAGGTACATCGATAAAATCTCATTTTTAGAGTATCTTTTTTCCAATTCAACAGCGACTACCCATTCTTTAAGTTTTTGTTTTATTCTTCCTAATCCTGTAGAGGTCTTTCCTGTAAACAACATTTTGGATAATTGTTGTGATAATGTACTAGCTCCTCCAGAGGTACTACTTCCTGTAAGAATCCCATAAATAGCTCTAAAAAGAGAACGAACATCAATTCCAGAGTGGTTTCTAAATCTTATATCTTCTGTAGAAATTAAAGCGTCAATTAAAACAGGGGACAAATCTAAATAATTAGTATTTGATCTGTTTTCTTTATAGTACTCACCCAATATAACTCCATCTGCGGAATAAATTATTGTAGATAAATTGTTTTGAGGATTGTCAATATCTGTAAAATAAATCATCCCAGGGTCCCTATTCTCTCCTTCTCTTGGGTTTTCGGAAATTGTATTAATTTTTACAAAATACATCAAAAGAAGAAACCCGTAAAAGGGGCTTAAACAAATTAACCAAATCAATATTTTTTTTCTTCTACTCATTTATATCTTTAACATAAAGTGAAATAGCTGATACGTGAGGTAATTTGTCAATTTTAAGGCTGTTATTTTCTCTCATCGCTAGCTCTAACTCAAAAGTATGGACCCCTTTTTTGTAAAACTGATCTACACTATAATTTACCCCACTTAACTCTCTAACATCGCTTTTGCCCCTTCCATACCACTTTCCGTCTTTTTGTGCTAAGTCAATGTTAAATGTGTCTGTAGATATCTTTTGATTGTTAAAAAAGTGGTGGGTGAAAAAGATTATGTTTTGATAAGGATATGAGGTGGTATGCCTGATTGAAAAGTCTAAATCATGTAATCGTGTCGTGTCATCAAAATTAATATCAAATTTTATAGTCTTGTTTGAAGCCCAAACATTGTCCTTAAAACTATGATATTTAATTTTCTCTTTAGTACAGGAAAAAATCACGATTAAAAAAAATAAGTAGATTAAGAGCTTACTTTTCATTATTTTGTTTTTTGTAATTTCTTCTCTTGTTTTTATTTCTTGTTTTTTTATTTTTCTTATCAAACCTATTTATATTATCTTGTCCGACAACATTTTTGAAACCTACTTTGTTTGCTTCCTTATCCAATATGAAATCTTCTAAAGATAGTGGTTTTTTACCGTTTTTGTTGTCTGCAATTATTTGAACAACTTGTTTCAATGAAAGTTCAAAAATTCCTGGTTCCCTAGTTTTATAAACATAGCTTAGTTTCTTTTTAAAAACATCTATCTTTATTTGTTTGGCATCACCCTTTTCAGTTTTTAGAATTTGTTTAGATTTTGGAAAATGCTTTAGTGAGTCTAGGTAAGAGTCGAGCTCAAAGTTTAAACAACATTTTAATTTTCCACACTGGCCTGAAATCTTTTGTGGGTTTATAGACAGTTGTTGATATCTCGCGGAGGAAGTTGAAACAGGGGGAAAGTCTGTCATCCATGTTGAACAACAAAGCTCTCTTCCACAGCTGCCAATTCCACCAATCTTAGCCGCCTCTTGCCTTGCTCCTATTTGGCGCATTTCTATTTTGATTTTAAATTGTCTTGAGTATTTTTTTATCAACTCCCTAAAATCTACGCGATTTTCAGCTATATAATAAAATACGGCTTTAGTGTTGTCTCCTTGAAACTCGACATCTGAAAGTTTCATATCAAGCTTAAGCTCTTGTATTATTCTTTTTGCTTTTTCAAGAACTAAATCTTCTTTTTCAACTGCCTCTTTCCATGTTTTTATGTCTTTCTCTGTAGCCAGTCGATACACTTTTTTTAATGGTGTTTTTTGTGTATCAATTTTTTTCCTTGCCATTTGCATGGCAACTAAATCTCCAATAATTGTTATTTTCCCAATATCATGACCTGATTTTTCTCCCTCTACAGCTATAAAATCACCCTTTTTAAGCTTAAGGTTTTCGGTGTTGAAATAAAAACCCTTTCTATCTCCTTTAAATTGAACCTCGATCAATTGCTGGTGGTTGGAGTTTTTAGAATCTATTTGATACAACCAGTCAAAAACAGAACTTACCCCGCAACCCCTGTTTTCAGATACTTCACATGTACTACAATCTCCTGTTCCGCAACTCATTTTGTTTGTTGTTTATCGACAAATTTACGCTTTAGTTTTAAGTATTTTAACATTTTTAAAGAAATAGAATAAAATAAGATTTTTGCATTTGCGTTTCTTTTTAGGTGATAATATGATTTTTCAAGCTCACTCACAATCATAAAAATATTTTCTTTGTGAATAAATTGGGCAAATTTTTCAATAAAATCCTGCTCTTTTTTGCTTACAACAGCCAGTTTTTGTGTAGAAAAATTAAACTGCAAACACTTTCTAATTATCTTAATTGAATAAGATATAAACAATAGTTGTTCTTGTTTATTTTTAAATGAAATTTCATTACACCATTTGACGGTTTTAATCAAATCTGTCTTGTATACAATCCTCATCCACTCCACAAAATCTTCAAAAAAACATAGTTCATCTAATCCTTGCTGAATTAATTGTTTAATTCTCCCTAGGTTTCTACTGG
>CAJXFN010000064.1 GCA_913052655.1 uncultured Flavobacteriales bacterium
CTCGAACCCACGACCTGCTGATTACAAATCAGCTGCTCTAGCCAGCTGAGCTATATCGGCAATTTATCTAGTCCACTACTATAAAAGAACTCAATACTTCCCCAAAAGGTCTGCAAATGTATTAAAGTTTTTTATAATACAAACAAAATTTAGTGTAAATTTAAGAAATACGAATGTACTTCTAGTAAAACGAGCTATCTTCCTTTCTGTTTTAATACTTGTTTTCTCAATGCCTGAACACTTAAATCAATAGATTCCTCAAATGTATCACATTGTTTTTTTGCAAAGTACTCGCCTTTTGAAGAATGAACACGTATTTCTGCAATCTTATTTTCAGGAGATTCTGGCTTCTCTATTTTTAAAAATACATCTGTCTTAATAAGACTATCATCTATTGATGAAATCTTTTCTATTTTTTTATTAACAAAATCAACTAACTTTCTGTCTGGATTAAAATGAATTGATTGAATTTCTACTTTCATAAATTAATAGATTTTATGCTCTTGGATGAGCTTGTTTATATATTGATTTTAAACGAGCGATTGTATTATGAGTATAGACCTGAGTAGCACTTAAATTTGAATGACCTAAAATCTCTTTAATAGCATTAATATCTGCTCCGTTATTTAGCATATGTGTCGCAAATGTATGTCTAAGAACATGAGGACTTTTCTTTTCCAAACTAGAAACCATAGACAAATATTTATTTACTATAACATATACCTTTTTAGGTGTTAATTTACCCCCCTCAGAGTTAACGAAAAAGGTGTTATTTATATTATTATTCTCCGAAAATTTTTTTAATTTATCTAATAAAATTGGAGGTAAAGGAATTATTCTTTCTTTGTTTCTTTTACCAATTACTTTCAATGTTGAATTTTGAAAATCAATATCTGAAACATTTAAATTTATCAACTCGATAAGCCTAATTCCAGTCATGTAAAAAACGTCTAGAATTAGTTTATCTCTTTTACCTTCAAATGTTTCTGGAAAATTTATTTCTTTAAACAAATCTTCCATTTTAGATTCTTCTAAAAATATTGGAAGCTTCTTAGTATTCTTTGGAGAAACAATCTTTTGGGTAGGATTCTCCGTTATAAAATCTTCCATTAAAAGGAACTTAAATAGACTCTTTAATGTTGTAATCTTTCTATTTACAGATCTAGAACTGATACCTGAGTCTAATAAATTAGCAATCCAAGAACGTATAATGGAATGAGAAACCTCTTTAAGATTCTCAATTTCAAATTCTAATAAAATAAAAGATATAAACTGATTTAAGTCTGTCTTGTATGCAACCAATGTATGGTCTGAATATCTTTTTTCAAATTTTAAATAATTGAGAAATTTTTTTACTTGCATGAAAAAACCTTTTTACTAGTTACGAAAATACTAATAAAAAGGTTATGATTTAAATTAAATAAATTTTATTCTGCCTCTCTTAATATTTTAGCAGAATAAGCAGCTTTTTGTTTTTGAATTCTTAATCTTTGAGATTTTTTTATATATTCTTTTCTTCCTCTAATTTCTTTTAGAGTTCCAGTTTTCATGAATTTCTTTTTAAATCTCTTTAAAGCTCTATCAATTACTTCTCCTTCTTTTACAGGTATTACAATCATTTCTTTGTATTAAATTTGGTTTGCAAATATACAAAATATTTTAACACAACAAATGTTTATTTGATTATTTGTTTAGAAATAACTAGTTTCTGAATCTCAGATGTGCCTTCACCAATTGTACACAACTTGGAATCTCTATAATATCTTTCAACAGGAAAATCTTTTGTATAACCATAACCACCTAAAATCTGTACGGCATCCGAAGAGACCTGAACAGCAACCTCTGAAGAATAATATTTTGCCATTGCTCCTTCTTTAGTCATCTTTCTCTCTTCATTCTTTAAGTATGATGAATTATAAATCAACAATTCAGAAGCTTCAATTTTAGTTGCCATATCTGCCAATTTAAAAGCAATTGCCTGGAATTGTGAAATTGGTTTTCCAAATTGTTCTCTTTCTTTTGAGTACTGCAAAGCTGTTTGATAAGCTCCTTTCGCAATTCCTAATGATAATGCGGCAATTGAAATTCTACCACCATCTAAAACTTTCATAGATTGTATAAAGCCATCTCCAACACCTCCTAAAATGTTACTTTCATGAACCCTGCAGTTATCAAAAATTAATTCAGCAGTTTCTGAAGCTCTCATACCTAATTTATCTTCTTTTTTCCCAGATGAAAAACCATCTACACCCTTTTCAATTACAAAAGCTGTCATTCCGTGAGAATCACCTTTTTCTCCTGTTCTAGCAATTACTACAGCGACATCTCCAGAAATAGCGTGAGTAATAAAATTTTTCGCTCCATTTAAAACCCAATACTCTCCATCTTTAACAGCTGTTGTCGCCATTCCTCCCGCATCGGATCCGGTATTGTGTTCGGTTAAACCCCAAGCTCCAATCCATTCTGCAGTAGCGAGTTTAGGTAACCATTTTTTTTTCTGATCTTCATTTCCAAATTGTAAAATATGACCAGTACATAGTGAATTATGGGCTGCCATAGACAAACCAATGGAAGGATCTAAAATAGATAACTCTTGGATAGCAGTCACATATTCTGTGTAAGAAAAACCACTTCCACCATACTCAGCAGGAACTAATACTCCCATTAAACCAAGATCTCCTAATTTTTTAAATACTTCAACTGGAAAAATCTGATTATCATCCCATTGCCTTACATAAGGTGTGATATGTTGTCTTCCAAATTGCTGTACCATATCAGCTATCATTTTCTGATTCTCATTATAACTAAAATTCATACTAGTAAGTTGTTAAGCTAATTATATTATTTGAATATTTTCTTAATTTTTGCGATCCATTTAAAAATCCTAATTCTATAACAAATGTATAAGCAGAAACATTTGCATTTAACTCAGAAATAAGCTCTGATGCGGCAACTGCAGTACCTCCTGTTGCAAGCAAATCATCATGAATTATCAAATTCCATCCTTTTTTCACATCTTTCTTATGTATTTCCACTTCAGCAGAATCATACTCTAAATCATATTTATACTTTAAAGTTTCCCCTGGTAGTTTTCCAACTTTCCTAATTGGAACAAACGGCACTCTTAGTCTATTAGCGAGTAAAAAACCAAATAAAAATCCTCTACTTTCTACACCTACAACAGCGTCACAATTAATCTTCTCTAACTTAACCAAAAAAGAATTTATTATTTCATCAACGATTAATGGATCAAGTAACAATGGAGTTATATCTTTAAAGTCAATTCCTTGTTTTGGAAAATTCGGAATTGTTCTAATTACTTTATCTAATTTTTCTTGAATCATTACAGACAATTAAATTACAATTTTACAAATTTAATAAAATTCAAATTAAAAAAAAACTCACTTATTTCTATCTTTTATATTTAAAATTAATTATTAAACATTATGAAGAAAAAGATAAAAATTAAAAACACTGTAAAAAATATTTCAAACTTCTCCGATGTTTCAATCTTCTTATACTCTTTTATCTGTCCAGAATTTAATCTGTATAAATATGAATCTAAATCAATTTTAACTTCCTTTGAGAGTATTAGCAAACCAATTACATTGGGAAAAGCCATTGCAAGTATCATCATATCAGAAAAATCTAAGACAGCTCCTAACTTAACTGAGGAACCTATTACTATGAAAATTAAAAATAATAATTTGTATGAATATTCTGAAAATTTACTTTTTCCAAATAAAAACGTCCAAGATTTAAGACCGTAATATGACCATGATATCATAGTAGAAAATGCAAACAAAAATATAGCTATTACTAAAATATATGGAAACCATGAAAATACTGAACCAAAAGCCTGGGAGGTCATTTGAGCACCTTCAACTCCTTGTACATTATGAAATCCTGTAACAATTAGCACTAAAGCCGTCATTGTACAAATTACTACGGTATCAATAAATGGTTCTAAAAGAGCAACAATTCCCTCTGAAACTGGTTCATTGGTTTTTGCAGCAGCATGTGCTATTGACGCGGAACCAACACCCGCTTCGTTTGAAAAAGCAGCTCTCCTAAAACCTTGAATTAAGACTCCAACTATACCTCCAAGACCCGCAGCAGGAGCAAAAGCACCTTTGAAAATTAAAGAAAAAACACTTCCTATTTGATTGATATTCATTAAAATTATTATTAGTGCAGTTCCAACATACAAAATTGCCATAAATGGAACTATTTTTTCAGTAACATTAGCAATAGACCTTATACCTCCGATAATAACTACCCCAACTAAACCTGCGAGGATCAAACCAAAAGTTGGCCCATATCCGGACAATAGAGGAAACTGACCTGCTAATTGGGCGTAGGCTTGATTCGCTTGAAACATATTACCTCCGCCAAAAGAACCTCCTACACATAAAAATGCAAACAGAACTGCTAAAACTTTTCCAAAAAATGACAAATTAAATTTTGCTAAACCATCTCGTAAATAATACATTGGTCCACCAGACACTTCTCCATTTTCATCAATTACACGATATTTTACACCCAAAGTACACTCTACAAATTTCGCAGACATCCCAAGTAATCCCGCTACAATCATCCAAAAAGTAGCCCCCGGACCACCAATTGAGATAGCTATCGCAACTCCTGCAATATTTCCTAAACCAACAGTAGCTGACAGAGCAGTTGTTAAAGCTTGAAAATGTGAAACCTCACCCTTATCATTAGGGTCATCATAATCACCTTTAATCAAACCAATGGCATGTGAAAAACCTCTAATATTAATAAATTTCATTCTTAAAGTAAAGTAAATAGCTCCTAATACTAACCAAATCACAACAATTGGAACATCTGTTCCAATATCAAATCCTAAAGACCTGATTGGATCCCAAAAAATTATTGGAACCAAATAATCATTAACTATAGGTCTAAAAAAACCATCAATTGTATCACTTAAGGTTTCGGCTTTTACTGAAAAAAACGAAAAACACATCGAGATAAATAGAACTATCTTTTTCATATAATTTTACTTTTTAATTGTTCATTAATAATTTTTAAACTCTCTTCAAATGAATGAGGATTATATCCTAATTCTTTAATAGACTTATCTAAAATAAAACCAGTTTTTAGAGGCCTTACTGCTTTTTGACTTAATTTTGCAGTAGATATTCTATTTAGCTGATCGGTTGAATAATTATAGTATTTTGCAATTCTTTCTACCATATCATAAATGCTCATTATATCTTTTCCAGAAGCATTAAAGATTCCAAACTTCTCCTTCTTAAAAGACAATATACAAGCATCAGCCAAATCTTCTGCTAAAGTAGGAGCTCTGAATTGATCATCAATAATATTTAAGGAATCTCCTTTTTCTAAAGCTTCTTTAGCCCACAAAACAATATTTCCTTTTGACAAATGTTCCGCGACACCAAACACTATAATAGTTCTTAGTACGGTCCATTTGCAATTAGATTCTAATAATACAGTTTCTGATTTTAATTTAGACAGTCCATAATAAGATAAAGGATTCGGAATATCATTTTCAGAGTAAGGACCATTTTCTCCATCAAAAATAAAATCAGTAGAAATATGAATAAGATGGGCATTAATCTTAGTTGAAATATCTGATAAATATTTAACAGCATTTACATTTATAATATCACATTTCTCTTTTTGATCTTCACAAGCGTCTACATTAGTCATAGCTGCTGTATTTATAATCACCTCTGGATTTTCAAACATAATCACTTTCTTTAACTCATTTTCATTTGTTATGTCTAAAGAAATATAACTATATCCTTCTTTTTCTGAAACACGATTCTCACCAATAGAAGTAGCAACTAATTCTACCGCATCATCTACCCTCAATTTATGAATAAGCTTTTGTCCTAATAATCCATTACTTCCAGTAATTAATACTTTCATTAATAATATTTTAGTTTTAATGCAGGATAGTGTAAATAAATAAGTAAAATAACTCCACAAAAGAATGAATCAAATATAAATATTTTTCTAAATCCCCAAAAATCTAATCTTTCTGACGAATATAAACACACTCCTAAAAATTGCTTTATCTTCATTTTTGTTTATCTACTATTTTTCTCAACTCTTTTATTTCCTGAATAATATTATTCTCTAATTCCATAATAGATTCTTCCATACTTAAAATTTGCTTCTCTAATTCTAGGATAATATCTTGTTTCTTTTTACTTTTCTGAATATCAATTATTAACCAAGCAAATGCAACAAGTTCTACTACTAGTAAAATTATTGTTAATGTAATCTGTGTTTTTTCCATTATAAATCAAATACACTTTTGCGCTTATATTTAAAATGATTTCTAATTTTAAGGATAAAAACCATAATTAAATATATGAGTATTGTAAAACTATTTGCAAATACTCCATATATAAAAAACAATCTTATTAATGAAGATTTAAGTCCTAACTTTGCCCCCCACCATGAGCTTACTCCAAAAAAATGCTTCTCAAAGATTAATTTAAACAATTTCATTCTTGTTAATTTACAATTGAATTCTAATACCAAATGTAAACATTTTTTTAAAAAAATATAATGATTGATGAAATAATGATGATACTCTGTTGATTTTTAAAAAAATAAAAAACATAAATCATTGTATTATATTTCATATAAAAAGTTTTTAAAAAAATAAAAGTATCTTTAACCTCAAAATATGATATATGTTTTTTATTTTTTCTAAAATATTATCTTTCCTTATAAAGCCCACGTTTTGGATTTTATTACTAATCATTTCTGCAATATTCTTTAAAAAACAAAGAAAAACAATACTTTTTCTTTCGGTATTTTCTTATTGGTTCTTTTCTAATAGTTTTATCATAGACCAGGCATATAATATGTGGGAAGACACTCCAAAATCTATATCAGAGATAACACAGAATTATGACTATGGTATTGTTCTAGGAGGATTTTCAGGTTACGATAAACACAAAAATAGAGTAGAATTTAATGACTGCGGAGACAGATTGTTTTATTCTATCCAATTATTTAAATCAGGAAAAATTAAAAATATTCTAATTAGTGGAGGAAACGGACAATTATTAAACAATGGCTATATGGAATCAGAATGGGCTAGAGATTTCCTAATTCATTGTGGTATACCAGATGAAAATATTCTAATTGAAAATAAATCAAGAAACACATGGGAGAATGCCCTATATACTTCTGATTTATTACAGCAAGCTGAAAATAAAAAATTATTGTTAATTACATCATCCTGGCATATGAAGAGAGCTAAATTCTGTTTTAATAAGAATAATATGAATGTAGATTTATTTACCACAGATTACACAAAAAAAGATATAAAATTAAATATTGAGTATTTACTATTTCCTAACTCAACATCATTTGTTAGATGGGAAACTTTAATAAAAGAATTTGTAGGAAATATCGTTTATAAAATCAAATTCTAAATTCCTCTTTCTGAAAGAAGAATATCCATTTTATTTTGTAGTTGTTTAGCTGCTTTCCTGGAAGCTTCTGCAAAGTTAATCCCATCACCAGAATAAATTACCCCTCTGGAAGAATTTACTAACAGTCCGCAATCTTTATTCATACCATATTTAGCTACATCTTCTAAGTTTCCCCCCTGTATCCCAATACCAGGCACTAACAAAAAATGATGTGGAATAATTTTTCTTACTTCAGAAAGTTGTTTAGATCGAGTTGCTCCAATCACATACATCATATTTTTTTCCGACCCCCAATGTTTAGAGGTTTTTATCACTTTTTCGAATAATTTCTCACCATTTTTCGCTTCTATTTTCTGAAAATCAGAACTACTTTTGTTAGAAGTAAGAGCTAATAATATTGCCCACTTATTTTTAAATTCTAAAAAAGGAGAAACTGAATCTAATCCCATATAAGG
>CAJXFN010000065.1 GCA_913052655.1 uncultured Flavobacteriales bacterium
CACATGATAGAAGTTATCCCAAACTCTGATTTTATATATGTTTGTGAAGTTATTGATAGTAATGGTTGTGATAATAAGTTAGAAATAGAAGTTATTGTAGATTCTTGTTTGACAGCAACTAACTCTAATCTTTTGTTTGATATTGATATTTATCCTAATCCAACAAAAAATATTTTAAATGTTAAATTATCAAATACTAATGAATTTGTCTCAGTTTCTTTAATTTCTATTGATGGTAGACCTGTTTTTGTTTATAAAAATATAACTAATAATTTACAGATTAATTCTGATCAGATTTCACCAGGAATCTATATCATTAAAATTGAAGGAGAAGAATTTAATTATAATAAAAAAGTAATTTTTGAATAATTAATGTCTAGAAAATTAATATATATTTCTTGCATAGTTTTTATAATGTCATCATGTAAAAGAGAGGATAATATTATTCCAAATAATAACGCTCCATATTATGGAGAAATTCCAACTTTGCTTTTAGAAAACTATGTAAATAGATGTTATATTGATTTGTTGGGAAGAGAACCTTTAGATGATGAAATGATAGAAAATGTTCAGTTTTTAAGGGATAATGAGGTTACAATAGAAAGTAGGGACCAGTTACTTTATAAACTTCAATTCGATACTACTTTTATTGAGGGTGATTCTTCTTATAATCAAGCTTATTTTCATAGGTTCTACGAATTAGTTAAGGTTAGATTAATTGAAGGAGCGGCTAATTCTTATATAAATTCGGAAAATGCGAATTGGTTGTTTGAGTATGAAAAAGATTCCATTGCGGGTAATATGATTAATGCTTACAAAAGGTTGTTAGAGTATAATAAACTAAACGATATCTTAAAATCTGAAAAGCAATATAGAAATGGTGTGATTTCTGTATCTGAATATCATAGAAGGATGGTTTATAACTCGATTTATGATGATATAAATATGAATACATTTAATTACATAAACGCAATTTTTGATAATTTACTATTCAGATATCCTACAAGCTATGAGTTTAATGAATGTAAATTAATGATTGATGATAATTCTACTCAGATTTTAATGGGTTCATCAGGAAATTGTAAATATGATGTTACTACTATAATTTGTAATTCAGATGAGTTTTATGAGGGACTTGTAAATTGGTCTTATATTACTTTTTTAGGAAGAGAAGCAAATGTTCAAGAAAGAGACGAACTAATGAACATCTTAATAACGTATAATGATTATCAAAGGATTCAAAGAATAATTTTAAGCTCTGATGAATATGCGCATTTTGATTGATAAAATGAAAAAGTTACTATACTTATTGTCTTTAATTTTAATTATCTCATCTTGTAGAAAAGAGGATGTGTATGAGTTAAATGAGGTGCATGCTTCATCTTATAATGCAAATAAAAATAAGTTAAAGAGTAGCAACCAATTTATATCTATATTGTATGCAAATTTGTTTCAAGAGGCGCTTTCAGCAAATGAACTATTCGAGATTTCTAGATGTATACAATCTATTGGGGATAAAGAGGTTGCACATGAGATTGTTTTCTCTAATTTTATGAATAAAAATGGAGTTATAATACCTAGCGATTCTATGATGAGATATGATTTAGATGCGTTTATAGAGGAGGCCTACAAAAGATTTTTTGTAAGAGATATAACGGAGGCCGAAAGGGAGTTTTTTATTTCCTTTTTTGAGTCTCATCCATATGTAAGTGCAGAAATGGTGTATATGGCTTTTGCTATGTCTAACGAATACCAATACTATTAAAATGAAAAGAAGAGAATTTATAAAGAAAACTGCTATTGGTGGAGCAGCACTTTCTGTTCCGTTTATTCTTCCTAGTGGAAGATTGTTTGCTTCTAGTGGAAGTAGAATGGCAAATCATGTAGTATTTGTTGCTTTTGCAGGTGGTGTTCGACAGCAAGAATCAGTATTGCAACAGTATTTAGATGGTAGTCAGGATTATCCATCTGCAGGAAATATAATGTATAATTTATTAGATGGAACAGCTCCTACAGATAAGTTAGTATATGGTACAAATAATGAAAATAATGAAAATATACCTATTCCAAAATTATTGTCTCAAACATTACAACAGCAGGGAACTTTATTTAAGGAGGTAAACGCATCTACTGTGGGGCATTATGCTGGTGTAAATACATTACTTACTGGAAATTACATGTACTCTCAAGGTTTAAGAGCAAAACCTTTAATGCCTACTATTTTTGAGTATTTAAGAAGGCACACAGGAGAGAAAGCAACAAAATGTTGGTTTGTTGGTAATGGTATTGGAAATTCTATTCCTTTATTGGATTATAGTGAGCACGATAATTACGGATCTCAGTATGGTGCGAATTTCTTAGCTCCAACTATAACATTTGGAGATGATGGAGAAAAACACCTGAAAAACGCTAAAATATATCATCCTGATGATGAGTTAGATCCTATGTATAAAATGAAGTATTTCTTAGATAATGTTTGGTACTCACAAGGGAATGCCTTGCCAACTATAGGAAATACAGTTGAAGAAAAAGCTGAAATAAAGCAATTTGTTAAAGATATGTTTGTTAAAAAGGAAAATGGAACTATTGCATTTCCTCCTTCAGCTTCTAATAATGATGGACAAACTATAGGATATGCTTGTGAGGTAATGAAGAGATTTAAACCAACATTAACAGTAGTGTATCTTTCTAATGTTGACGGTTGTCATGCTAATTTTACTTCCTATTTACAATCTTTACATTCAGCGGATCATGCAGTTGGTCATTTATGGGATTATATACAGAATAATATACCAGAAATGTCAGGTAATACCTCTATTGTAGTAGCTCCGGAACACGGTAGAAACCTAGAATCTAATAATATAAAAGATGCTAATGCTTTTTATGGGTACGATCATTCAGATTCCAACGCTAGGAGAATATTTAATTTAATGGCTGGCCCAGGCATAGATAGTAATTTAACTATTGGTAGTGAAACTAATGGGGTAGGAGATATTGTAAATATTACTCCAACAATTGCTGAAATTTTAGGATTTAAACAAGAGGTGATTAACTCTGGTTTTGTATATAACAATAATTCCTTTTTTGATTTGATATAGATGAGATTTATAGGTTTTCATATTTTTATATTTTTTATTTGTGTATCTTGTCAGAAAGAAACGATAAATCCTTACGACAATCCTGATTTGCTGCCACCTTTAGAAGATACTACTACTTATTTTTCGGATTCAACAAATTTTGCTGCTATTTATAAAAATGTATTTATGCCTCACTGTGCAAATTCTGGTTGTCATGATGGTAGTTTCGAGCCAGATTTCAGAACTATAGAAAGTTCTTATAATACATTGGTGTACCAACCTGTTATAAAAAACAACCCTGATGGAAATTACCAGTTTAGAGTTAAAGCCGGAAACATTGATGAATCTGCATTATATGCTCGTTTACTTTCAAATTCTGATGGTAGTGCTACTTTCGATCCTAATTCTCAGGTCATGCCACTAACTGCGGATATTGTTTATGACCCTAATCAAGAACATATTTGGCATTCAGAAAAGGAAGATCATATTTCAAATATTAAAACTTGGATTGAAGAAGGAGCAAAAGATATGTTTGGAAATCCCGCAGTTCAACCTAACATTAAGCCAGAAATGCAAGGAGTGGTAGCTTTTATCACTGGAACTTCAACTGCACTTCCAAGAATAGGTAGAGGGACTATTCAGGTTCCTGCAGGTACTCAATCTTTAGATATTTGGTTTTCTGTTACAGATGATAATTTGTTTCCTTATAATTTGACCTATAATAAAGTTAAGTTTTCAAAAAATTTATTTCAATTCCATATACATGAAGAAATTAGTTTAAATGTAGTAAATACTCCAATTTTAGAAGCTGGATATTATGCTTCTAATCAAGTAGAATACTATCATAATATTACTCATGATATTTCTGATTTGGTTTCTGGAGATGAAGTATTTATTAAAATATATGTAAAGGATGACGTGAATGAGATAACTGAAATTCCAAATAATGGTAGTTCTTACCAGTATATTAAACATTTTACTTTTGAAATTTTATAATGAGAAAAGTTTCTTTTTTATTTATATATTTTCTGCTTCTTCTTCTTTCTTGTAATAAAGATGATGATTTGGTTTTTCATCTAACATTAATTTCTACATCTCCTACAGAATTGAATGAATTTCAAGAAAATTTAATTGTAGAAATAGAGTACGAACATTCAGAGGGTTTTATTGGGTTTTATGATCCGGATTATTTGTCTATGGAAGTAAAAGATAGTAGACTTACGAACGCAGATTTTTATCACTTAATTCCTTTAAATCCACCTGATAATCAGCTTTCTATTCGAGGAAGTATTAATCTTGAAATTGACTCTCCTTTCTTGTTAGGAAGTGGAAATTTAGAAACTTTATTTTATACTATACGAATACAAGATAGGCAAGGGGAGTGGAGTAATGAAATTACGACTCCCATGATCACGGTAAATAGAGGGGTATGAAAAAGTATATATTTTTAGTATGTTTTATGATATTGAGTAACATAATTTTTGCTCAAGTGAATTATAACATGCAGGACTTAACTGTATATGAATGTGAGGGTATCTTAACAGATAGTGAATCGAATGCGTTAAATCCATCTTGGTATTCACATGATGAAAATCTTAATTTTACTATTTGTCCTCCAAATGCTATTCAGATTACTATTACATTTAATGTTTTTTCTACAGAACCTATTAATGATTATCTAACCATATATGATGGTCCGGATAACACCTATCCTGTATTAGGGGTCTACTCTGGTACAAATCTCCCTCCACAAATTGTTTCTTCTGGATGTATAACTATAGGATTTTTTTCAGATCAGAATATAGCTGAAGAAGGATTTGAATTGTCTTGGCAAACAGATGTTTCTATCCCCTCTCCACCAGTAATTAATTTGACAGTAGCTCCAATATGCAGTACAACTATTTTAAATATAGAATTGGATCAGCTTATTCATTGTGACTCTGTTTTTACATCTGTAATAAATGTTGGTGGTCAAATTAATCAGAGTGTAGTCGCTTCACCTTTAAATTGTATGAACGATTCTACAAATCTTTTACAGTTAAATCTATCTCCAGGATTAAATGAAAGTGGAGTGTATAATATTTATCTTGAAAATTACTTTCCTGATGATTGTGGAAACATATGGAACCTTTCTTCAAATTATCAATTTGTAGTTGATGATTGTCCCTTACAGGTAGATTTGACTGCAGATAATACCACTATTTGTTTGGGTGATTGTGCAGATTTATATGTAAATGTAGATGGAGGAGATTCTACTTCTTATAATTATAGTTGGAGCCCTGCTTGGATGAATAGTCCTGGTTTTCAAACAGTTTGTCCCACAACAACTACACAGTATATAGTTACAGTGTCGGATAACGGAACTTCTTCTACAACATCTGATACTATTACCATTAATGTAGTTTCTCCTCCAGTTGCTCAAAATAATATATCTATCTGTCAGAATCAGGGGCCTACAGTTTTAACTGCTAGCCCTTTTGGGGGAAACTGGTCTGGAACTGGAATTGTTAGTAGTTCTAATGGTGTGTTTAGTCCAAATGGATTAACTGCTGGAGTTTATACTATAGATTACAGTTTGTCAGGATGTTCAGATGATATGGAGATTAATATATTAGAGATTAATGCGGGTGAAGATATTTCTGCTTGTCCTAACGCTCCAATTTTCAATCTTAATTCTTCTTTAACTACCCCTGGAGGTATCTGGAGTGGAAATGGGATACAGTCAAATGGAGATATCAATGTTGGATCTTCAGTTACAACTATACCCGCAATTTACACTTTATCAAACGGTTGTTCAGATACTATTTTAGTTAATGTGGATGGTATTAATGTGCAAGCAGATGATACTATATGTCAAAATTCTGGAATTTATACTTTGAATTTCTCTCCTCTTAATGGTGTTTGGTCAGTTCCTCCAGTAAATCCATTAATAAATAGTAATTGTATTACATCGATTAATAACTTTCCATATCAGATTGGATGGGAGGGTGGTTTTAATAATTGGTCAAATGATCCAGGTAATGATTTTGATTGGTCTATAAATAATGGAGGAACACCATCTGCTGCGACTGGTCCCTCTTCCGCTATTCAAGGGTTAAGTTATGTGTATACTGAGGCCTCTGGATCTAATCATCCGGATAAAACCTCCGTTTTGGTTAGTCCTTGTTTTAATCTTACAGAATACGATAACCCTGTTCTTCATTTTTGGTATCATCAATATGGTATTGGTCAAGGAAGTTTTTCTATTGATATTATTACATCAAATGGTGCAAACTACTATTCGAATGTTTTTCAGTCTTCTGGTGATCAAGGAAATCAATGGAATGAAGTTAGTATAGATTTAACTCCGTATATATCTTCTGAAGTATGGATTAGATTAAGAGTTGTTACAGGGGATTGGCAATCAGATGTCGCAGTTGATAAACTTTCTTTATTAGGTGGTCCTGTCACTTCTGATGGTAATTTTTTAACTGACGTGGCTTCACCAGGGGAACATAATTTAATTTATACCATTGAGGGGTGTGAAGATTATGTCGATATTTATGTAAAAGAAATCAACGCTGGTTCTGATCAAATTGTATGTCCTACTCAGTCAGCATTTAATGTCTTTGGAAGTCCCTCAGGTGGGATTTGGTCTGGATCTCATATAACTAATTCTAATCTTGGTACATTTAACCCTTCTATAGGTTTGGGTCAAACCATGGTAACTTATTCTTTAGATGGTTGTACAGATACTGCTGTTTATAATGTTGTAGATACAGATATTTTTGATGATACACTTTTTGTTTGTTCAAATGGAGGTGCTCAAATACTAGATTTGAATATTGTGCCTAGGACACCATGGAACGGTACTTGGTCTGGTAATGGTATTGTATCTTCAAATTTTCCTGGAGAATTTAGTCCTGGAATTGCTGGTGTAGGAAATCATATAATTAGTTACACAGCAAATTCTTGTGTAGATAGTTTTATTGTAAAAGTATTGTCCCCTTCATTGTTACATGATACTTTAATTTGTGTTTCGTCACCAGATATAATATTAAATATAGATCCAGTAGGGGGGTATTGGGGAGGTAATGGTATTTTAAATAGTAATACCGGCTTATTTTCACCATCTTCTTTATCTATTGGCGATAATCTAATTGGATATATGGCTCCAAATGGATGTCTAGATACTTTTACAGTTGAAATTTATAATGATCCAGTATTAAGTTTTAGTGGATTTGATAATTATTATTGTTTTAAAGATACTGTAATTAGCATTAATGTGAATCCATTAGGAGGGGTTTTAACTGGTAATGGTATAGATGCCTATACTTTTAATCCTTCTGAAGCAGGTGTTGGTTACCATAATATTTACTATACATATGGTGCAGGTGATTGCTCTCAAACAATTGATACTGTGATATTTGTAGAAAATAAGTTTGTGAGTGAAACTTATTTTACTGATGATACTATTTGTTTGGGAGAATTAAGTTCTATTGGTGTAAATGTAAGTGGTGGAACTTCAAACTATTCTTTTAATTGGAACAATAGTACAACTACAAGTTTTAATCAATTAGTATCACCAAATTTTAGTACTAGTTATATTGTTACCTCATCAGATGGTTGTTCTGATGATAATATAGATACAATTGATATATTTGTTTTACCTTCATTTGAACT
>CAJXFN010000066.1 GCA_913052655.1 uncultured Flavobacteriales bacterium
TAAGAGAAATATCTACTTAAAGAAAAATTATTAACAAATTGTTAAATTCTTTTAAAAGTAAAATTTAAAATGAAAAAATATAATTTTTATAGGTATTTTTAGAACATTAGTAATGATAATAAAAACAAAACATATAAAATAAATATGAAAATCATATTTCTAATACTTAACTTACTTTTAATAAATATTAGAGACACTAAGACACTAAAAACAAACAAAATAATAAGAGACCATATAAATAAATTACCACCTAAAATATAATCCCCAATAAAACCAATCCTAGTGATAGGCAAATTCATATCAATCGAACCACTGAGAATAGTATATATAAAAACTGGTAATCCAATACCAATACATATATCAAAAATATTAGATCCATATGCATTAGAAAAAGAATCAATAAATTTATCATTTTTCGCATCTTGTAATGAAAAAAAAGTATCCGGAATACTTGAGGCAATAGCGGCAATTATAAAGGCACCAATAAATAAATTAATACCTAAAATATCTGAAATAGATTCCGTAGCTAATACAAGTAAATAACAACTTGCACCAATAATAATTACAGATAATATAACAACTATTATTGAACTAAAAGTATTAACCTTTCCGTTAAAGAAGATCCTAAATAATTTAAAGTTAAATAAGGCAGACAGCCTACTAACTTCTTCAGCATAAAGTATTTTATGCTTAAAATTTAGGTGGTTATCTTTTATAAATTTCTTAAGACAGAACTTTACGGCATTATTCTCAACAACTCTTTTATTAATAACGTAATAGATGTATATAAAATAATATAGAATTAAAAATAAAGCCCAGTACCATTTAATACCAATGAAAATCCCTGAAAACATAATCAAAATTGATCCTAATAAAAAATAAGTATCTTGTTTTACAATCTTTTTGTTAATTTGAAAAACCTTGTCTTTACCCTTAGTAATATAGATATATAAAAATACAATTACAGGTATAATAGCAATATTAAATGCTGAACTTCCAATAATCGTACCATAACCGGCCGAAAAACCCTCAATGTCCTTGAAGTAAAATAAAAAAAGTGATGAAATCAATAACTCAGGTAAAGACGAAGCAATCGCATTTATTGTAGGACCCTTAATTCCCTCTCCTAAATTTCGAGTTAAAAAATTTGCCGCAATGTCAAAACTTGAAGAAGATTTTCGAATTACATGTACAGAAATTATTAAAAATAAAACTGATATAATCATTCTTGTTTAATTTTTTTGATCCAAATAGAATATAATCTTCCTTTTTATAGGTGCTTGAAAGATTAAAAAAAGAGTAATCAAATTTAAATAAGCTGATGTTGTAAATTTATACATTTACTTTTAATTTGAAATATTTAATGTTTTTTATTTGATAATAGAATTCTGTTACTCCAAAAAAATCTATATAATTTTCCGAAAATACATTTTTAATAATCTAATTATCAGAATCTAAATCTTTGTTTATTTGGTCTGAACTATCTTTAATCTCTCTTTTTATCTCATTCGAAGCATTCTTTACCTCTCTCATCATTTTTCCGAGACCTTTTGCTATTTCTGGTATTTTATCTGCTCCAAAAAGCATTAATACAAAAAGTATAACAAATATTAACTCTGAACCTCCAACGAATAATAACATAAAGCAAAAATAAAAAAAGCCCTTTATTAATAGGGCTTTTATGTTATATTTCAATAAAAATTATTTCAATTTAATTGATTTTCTCTTTATCGTATCTAACATGATTGGTGACGCTACAAATAAAGAAGAATATGTACCAACAATAACTCCTATCATAAGTGCGAACATAAATCCTTTAATTGCTTCACCTCCAAATAAGAAGATGATTAATAACACGACAAAAGTAGTTAAGGAAGTATTAATTGTTCTACTCAAAGTAGAATTTAATGATGTATTCATATATTCATGTATCTCTTTCTTTTTAAAGTTTTCCATATACTCTCTAACTCTATCAAATACAACTACAGTATCATTAAGAGAATAACCAATAATAGTAAGAATAGCTGCAATAAATGCCTGATCTATTTCCAATGAGAATGGCATAATACCATATAATATAGAAAAGAGTGAAAGTACTAATAAGACATCATGAAATACCGCAACAACAGCACCTAAACTAAACTGCCACTTTTTAAATCTAATCAAGATATATAAGAAAATAACTATTAATGAAAAGATAATCGAAGATAAGGCTGCGTCTCTAATATCATCAGCAATTGTAGGGCCTACTTTTTCTTGACTCTCTACATTATAAGAATAATTCATTTTATCTAAACCTTCAAATAATTTTGATTTCACATCATTATCAGCTTCTAGATTGTTTTCATCAATTCTATATTTAGTTGTAATTTTAAGCTGTTCACCAGCTTGTCCCTTTAAATTAAATGAGCTTACTGAAGGAGCTTGACCACTAAATACAGATGCTAATCCATTCTTTACATCATCTTTGTTTACTTCTCCTTCGAAACTAACAACATAAGTTCTACCACCAACGAAATCAATTCCATAATTCAATCCTTTTGTAGCAAGAGAATAACCTCCAAACAATATTAGAATTGAAGAAAGAATATAAAATATTTTTCTCTTTCCAATAAAGTCAATATTTAAGTTTTTAAAGGCTCCATGAGTTAATTTGATAGAAAAGGACATAGATTTTCCTTTATTCATTCTCGATGAGATAATTAACCTTGTAATAAAAATAGCACTAAATAAAGATGTGATAATACCAATAATTAAGGTAGTTGCAAATCCTTTAATAGGCCCAGTTCCAAAAGAGAATAGAATAATACCCGTTAATAAGGTTGTAACGTTTGCATCAATAATCGAAGAATAAGCTGATTTATATCCATCTTCAATCGCCAATCTTAATCCTTTACCATTAGCCAATTCCTCTCTAATTCTTTCATAAATTAGTACATTCGCGTCTACCGACATACCAATTGTTAGAACAATACCTGCAATACCAGGTAATGTAAGTACCGCTCCTAATGATGAAAGTACTCCAAAAATGAAGAATATGTTTGCTAATAAGGCAACATTAGAAACAGCACCTGCTCCATAATAATAGAAAATCATGTACACCAATACAATTAATAAAGCAATCATAAAAGATTTGAGTCCAGAGTCAATAGAATCTTGTCCTAAGGAAGGTCCAATAATCGCCTCTTGTGTTATGTGAGCAGGAGCAGGTAATTTACCGGATTTAAGAACGTTAGCTAAATCTTGACCCTCATTTACAGTGAAATTACCAGATATTTCAGATCTTCCATTTGGTATTTCATCATTTACAGTAGGCCATGATTTCGCATATCCATCTAATACAATAGCAACACTTCTACCTTTATTGGAACCTGTAGTCGCTCTCCATATATTTGCTCCATCTGGGTTCATTGCCATAGATACTTTTACCTCACCATTATCAATAACCTGCTGAGCATCAGTAATAACGCCTCCATCCATTACGTAGCCATTACTTCCTTTCTTTTTAAGGGCAAGAAGCATAAATGATTGTTTACTGTCATCCCCTGGGTTAAAAGCAAATACAAATTTTAAATCAGGATTAAAATTAGACATAAATCCTTCATCATTTATGTAAGAATTCACTATTGCAGTATCTTTTAGAGCAGTATATCCAACTACAGGACCTTGACCTGTAAATCCTTGAGGAATACCACAAACAGCAAACCAAGGATTCTCATTAGCATTAAATATAGAATCATTATCTGTAGTATCTTTTACAAATCCATTTCTAGCGGCCAAAAAAGAGTTAGCTGACTGAATATCCTCAAATACTTCTGA
Source organism: uncultured Flavobacteriales bacterium (assembly GCA_913052655.1). GTDB lineage: Bacteria > Bacteroidota > Bacteroidia > Flavobacteriales > BACL11. The sequence goes on from CAJXFN010000066.1 coordinate 3,820, forward strand.
AAATTCAAAAGTTTCCCAAAACTCTAATTGCGCAGAAGATTGTAATAATTTCTTTGCTCTGTCAGGATCTTTAATTCCAGGAAGTTCAACAATTATTCTTCCAGGAACATTTGTTTTTTGAATATTTGGTTGTGTTACTCCAAATCTATCAATTCTACTTCTTAATATTTCAAAAGAACTCTCAATAGCGTCATTAACTTCAGAATTAATAACTTCTATTACCTCTGCATTATTCTTGCTCTGAATTTTTTCTCTTAATGTTCTTGTTCCAAAAATAGAAGACAATTCATTTCCTTCTGGATTAAATTCATTAGCAAACAATTCAACAAAAGCGGTCTGAGAATTTTCTAAATTTTTCTCCGCATTTTTAAGAGCTTTTCTAAAAGTCGTATCTTTACTATTTCCAGACAAAGAAACCAAAACATCTTTTACAGAAACCTCAAGAGTAACATTCATCCCTCCTTTGAGGTCAAGACCTAAATTAATTTCTCTTTCCTTACACTCTTGGTAAGTATACATTCCTAAATAAATATCTTTAGGTGAACCATCCTCATTTATAGATTCTTTCTTAATGTATTCCCTTTCTAAATTTTCTAAAATGATATCTCTGTTGTTAAGATAGTTTTCATTTATCTTTTGAATCTCAGATGTTCTTTGTAAAGAGTCTGTAAAAACAGAATCAAGAGCTAAAATCTCATCGCTTTGATTAAGATCAATCTGACTTATGGCATAATCTGTTGCTGCTTTATCCATGTTACTTACTTTCCAAGTAAAGGATAATTGATACAGACATACTAGTCCGAATGTAATCGCTAGATACAATATAGGCTTTCTACTTTTCATAATTCTTTTCCTTATTTTTTAGAACGGCAAATATAAACTTTCATATCAGAATACACAAAAAGAGATACATTCATTTTTGTATTGATTTTAGAACTAAAATTCTTTACTTTGTTTTTAAAAATAAAACTTATAATGAAGAAAGTATTTTGGATATCATTTGTATTCTTACTTCAATCAAATTTAGTACTGTCTCAAATTAATTTTACTAGAGATACAAACTTAAAAATTATTGAGAATACTTTAGTTCTTGAAAATGCGTGGAATGGTGGAATAAATTCTTCACAATTCTCTGAAATAGACTTAAATTTGGATGGAATTAAAGATATTATTGTTTTTGACAGATGTGGAAACAAACTATCTCCATATATAAATAACAATGGAAATTTCGTTTATTCTCCACAATATAGGAATTTCTTCCCCAAGATTGAAAACTGGATATTAATGGATGATTACGATTGTGATGGAAGAAATGATATTTTTACTTATTCTACTGCAGGAATTGCGGTCTATAGAAATAATTCTAATTCTGTATTATCATTTATTCTTTCTGACTCCTTACTTTCCAATACTACAAGTGGACAACATATTTATGTAAGCCCTGTAGACATTCCTGCTATTACAGATGTAGATTCTGATGGAGATTTAGATATCCTAACCTTTGAAATTGCTGGCGGGTTTGTTCATTATTTTAAAAACATGTCTATTGAGAATTATAACAATTGTGATAATTTAGAATATAGTTTTTCAGATGGATGTTGGGGAGATTTCTATGAGGGTCTAAATACTTATACACTAAATTGTACTAATTGTCAATGCACTCCGATTATAAATGGAAATTTAACTAAAGAAACAAAGCATGCTGGAAGTTCATTGATGGCTATTGATATTGATGGAGATAATGATAAAGATTTAATTTTAGGGGATGTAAGTTTTAACAATTTAAATCTATTAATTAATGGTGGAGATAATCAAAACGCACTCATCACCTCAGTAGACACAGCTTTCCCAAAAAACAATGTGAATACTATTCCCGCCGATATTCATATTTTTCCCTCGGCTTATTTTTTAGACGCTACTAATGATGGTGTAAAAGATCTAATTGTAACCTCAAATATGCAAAATAATTCTGAAAATTTTGAAAGTTGTTGGCTTTATGAGAACTTAGGATCTAATATATCTCCAGATTTTAACTTTGTTCAGAAAGATTTTATACAAGGAAGTGGATTAGACTTTGGAGAAAATGCTCACCCTACTTTTTATGATCATAATGGAGATGGACTATTAGATCTTTTTGTTGGGAATTACGGATACCACTTAGCTAATGGAACTCCAATATCAAAGATTGCTTATTATCAAAATACAGGAACAATACAAGATCCAGAATTCTCATTAATTACAGATGATTTTGAAGGAATCTCAAATATAAATCTGAATACAAACTTAAATACACCAGCACTAAATCTGTTCCCTTCTTTTGGAGATTTAAATGGTGATGGAGACAAAGATTTAGTAATTGGAGACTCAGATGGAAAGGTTCATTTGTTTTTAAATAATGGAGGAAATTTCACCATCAATACGCCTAACTTAGGTAATATAGATGTAGGATATTTTGCAACTCCACAAATTGTAGATGTAAATAGGGATGGTTTAAATGACTTAATAATTGGAAATAAAAAAGGAACTATCACATATTTTGAGAATACTGGAACACAAACAACGCCAATTTTTTCTTTAGAGTTTCAAAATTGGGGAGGAATAGATATTGACTCAACATACATACAAAATGGATACAGTAGTCCTAAATTAATTGATATAAATGGAGATTATCATCTATTTACAGGTTCTTTTTCAGGAAAAATCTATTTATACAATAATATTGATGGAAACCTTAGCGGAGTATTTACAGAACAAAATTATTTAAATAACAATGTTTGGGAAGGAGAAAAAACATCTATAGCAGTATCAGATATTAATAATGATACCAAGATAGATTTAATAATTGGAAATCAGTGTGGAGGATTAGCCTATTTTAAAGGAGATAGTTCCATAAGTAATTCTGTTTCCGAAATTCATAAATACTTTAAGGTTTTTCCAAATCCATCTTCTGAAATTATATATATAGATAACAAAAAAAAGGAAACTATATTTATTTATAATTCAACAGGAAGATTAGAAATAATTTCTAAAAATGATAATATAGACATCTCTAATCTACCAGTAGGAACTTATTTTATAAAAATGTCCGAAAGAAAATCACAATTTATAAAGCAATAAAAAAAGCTCATCTATATATAGATGAGCTTTTAAAGCTAAATAATTATTTATTATACTAATAATCGATTAGTTTTCTTAACTCCTTCAGCAGATTCATTTAATTTTTGAATTTCTAAATCGTTTAAATCTAATTCTACTATTTTTTTTACACCATTTCTTCCTAAAATTACTGGAACTCCTATACATAAATCTGTAAGCCCATATTCTCCATCTAACATAACTGAACATGGGAACATTTTGTTCTGATCACAAGAAATAGAATGAACTAATGCAGACACAGCTGCACCAGGAGCATACCATGCTGAAGTACCTAACATGCCTGTTAAAGTAGCTCCACCTACCTTAGTAGCTTCTAAAACTTGATTTAACTTATCTTCAGAAACAAACTCAGAAGCTCTTATAGAATTTCTTGTAGCAAGTCTTGTTAAAGGTAACATACCTTTGTCTGAATGACCACCAATAACAATTCCATCAACGTCAGAAATTGGACAATCCATCGCTTCTGCTAATCTATATTTAAATCTTGCAGAATCTAAAGCTCCTCCCATTCCGATAATTCTATTTTTTGGGAGACCTGTAACTTTATGAGTTAAATAAGTCATTGTGTCCATAGGATTACTTACAATAATTAGAATTACATCAGGAGAATATTTAATTAAGTTTTCTGAAACAGTTTTAACAATACCTGCATTAATTCCAA
>CAJXFN010000067.1 GCA_913052655.1 uncultured Flavobacteriales bacterium
CAATCTATAGAAAGTCCATGGAATTGAAAAATAGGCCCCATCCATTCTGCATCTCGTTTTGCAAGATAATCGTTAACTGTAATGAGGTGAACTCCCAATCCTGTAAGTGCGTTCAAAAATACAGGAAGCGTAGCAGAAAGTGTTTTTCCTTCTCCAGTTTGCATTTCTGCAATTTTACCTTGGTGCATTACAATACCACCAATTAACTGAACATCGTAATGTACCATTTCCCATTTCATATTGTTGCCAGCAGCTTTCCAGTTATTTATATAAACTGCTTGATCTCCTTTTATGTTAACAAAGTCTGTTTTTACTGATAAGTCTTTGTCAAATTCATTAGCAGTAACACTAATATTTTCACTCTCTGTAAATCTTCTTGCCGTTTCTTTTACAATTGCAAAGGCTGTGGGTAGTACATCATTTAACACATCTTCTACTTTTTGAATTACCTCTTCCTCTTTTTTATCAATCTGTTCATATAATTCTTCCTTTTTTAAAGGTGAGATATCTTTTTCTGCTTCTATTTTTAACTTAGAAATTTCTTCTCGTTCTTCAGAAGTGAAGTTGGAGATCTGATCTTTTAAATCTTGTGTTTTTTGTCTAAGATGGTCGTTAGTAAGACTTTGTAATTCACTGAATATCGTATTTATTTGCTCAACTATTGGCATAATATTTTTTACATCTTTATCATATTTGTTTCCAAATATTTTGCCTATTATATCTAGTAAAGCCATTGGTTTTGTTTAAAGTAAAGGTATTTGAACTATTTTTGTTTAATACTCATCTTCATTAAAAAAGAAATCTTCTTTAGATGGATAGTCCGGCCAAATTTCTTCAATATTTTCCCAGACTTGGCCTTCTTCTTCTTCGACTAGTTCTTGTAGGTTTTCAGCAACTTCTATAGGAGCTCCTGACCTGATTGCAAAATCAATCAACTCTTCTTTTGTTGCTGGCCATGGTGCGTCTTCTAATTTTGACGCTAATTCTAAAGTCCAATACATAGTATTCTATTTTTATGCAAAAATAAAATTTTTGATGAATTAGCAATAATTAAGAATAATTATTTCCAATAGATCTCAGATTTATTGTTTTCTAATAAAATAACCCTCGCTAAAACAAATAAATAATCCGAAAGTCTATTAAGGAATTTAATTGCGTTTTCATATTTTTCTGTTTTGTGAGACAGAAAAACAACTCCTCTTTCTGATCTTCTGCATACTGTTCTGGCGATATGACATAAAGAAGAGATAGGATGTCCTGAAGGTAGAATAAATTGAGTTAATTGAGGTAGTCTTTCCTCTAATAAATCTATTTCTATTTCAATTTTTTGTATATCATCAGTTAATAATTGAGGTAATTTAATGGATTTTTTCGTTCCATCAAATGATATAATGCTTCCTAAGTTTAATAGTTGTTTCTGAACAAACACAAGGAATTCCTTGTGATTTTTATCAATATCTTGGTCGTGTAAATGTCCTATAAATGAGTTTAGTTCATCAATATTTCCATAGGCCTCAATTTTTGAGTCGAACTTATCCACCATTGTTCCTCCTAATAACTGAGTTTTTCCTTTATCTCCTTTTTTAGTGTAAATTTTCATATTGCAAAGATACAACTAATTAGCACATTTTACACACTTCTTACTTTGAGGGCGAAATAATATTCTTCCAATTGGAATAGATTGTTTGCACGATATACAAATTCCGAAATCATCCTTATGAATTAAGCCTTCTACAAATTTTAGATCAGATAATTTTTTCTTTGATTCTCTTAAAGCTGCTTCAACAACACTTTTGTTATTTATTGCATCCATTCTTGAAATTCTTCCAATTGCATTTTCAGGAGAGATTGGCTTACTTAATTCTGAGTACTCTAGTATCTTCTGTTCAGTATCTAGTATAGCTTCTTTTATCCTATTTCTTATCTGTATTCTTTGCTTTTTAGTCATTCAAGAAGATTTTAAAGTTCTTCTCGAAGATCTGTTAAAAATCTCCTAATTTCTTTAAGCTTATTAACTATAGTGATATTATCAATTGTATCTTGTTTGTTTTCTTTTAACTTCTTTTTAGCTCCCTCTAAGGTAAATCCTCTTTCTTTTACCAAATGAAAGATTACATCAAGATTTTCCATGTCTTTCTTTGTGAACATTCTATTACCTTTTTTGTTCTTTTTAGGTTTTAGTATGTCAAATTCTTTCTCCCAGAAACGTATTAAAGATACATTTACTTTGTATTTTTTTGCCACTTCACCAATAGAGTAGAATAACTTATCAATATCTGTTTTTAATTTAGGCATTAATCAAAGGACTGATTTTCTTTAGTTGATAATTCTATCATTTTCTCATATTCTTCAGGAGTAAGGTCATTATAATAATAGGAAACGGGATTTACTTTTACACCATCTTTATGTACCTCATAATGTAAGTGAGGAGCTACGGATGTTCCTGTACTTCCAACATAACCGATTATTTCTCCCCTCTTTACTTTTTCTCCTTTCTTTACAGTATATTTAGACATATGCGCATAGAGTGTTTCATATCCATATCCGTGATCAATTACAACATGTTTTCCATAACCCTTTCTAGAATATTTAACTTCCTTTATCTTACCATTTCCAGTTGCATAAATAGGAGTTCCTGTAGGTGCAGAAAAATCCATTCCATAATGAAATTTTCTGATCTTGTACAAGGGATGCATTCTATATCCCCATCCACTAGCCATTCTTTTTAGATTTTTGTTGGCTATGGGTTGAATAGATGGGATGGAAGCTATCATTTCTGACTTGTTTTTAGCAAGTTCAATAACTTCATCAAATGATTTAGACTGAATATATATTTGTTTAGATATAATATCAATCTGTTTAGTTGTCTCTATTATCAATTCAGAGTTCGATAGATTTTCAAGATATTTATATCTGTTTACTCCTCCAAAACCTGCTTTTCTGATAGATACAGGTATTGGATCCGCCTCAAATATTACTCTGTAGATATTATCATCCCTGTCTTGCATATCTTGTAATACTAAATTGATATCTTTTAAATCTTCGTTAATTATATTGTATTGAGTTAAAAGTTCTGAAATTTCTCTTTTTAGTCTTTTTTCTTTTGGACTATCAAAAAATTGAAAGAAAATTAATATAAGTAATATTCCGCAAAAAGTAGAGGCTGCTAGGTAAATAAGTATGTTTTTTGCTTTGTCCCAAGCAGTTTTTTCAATTCTCTGATAATTGAGTGTTTTAGTATCGTAATAATATTTTACTTTTGCCATTGTGATGAATAGATATGCAAAGGTATTAAAATATAGTAAATTGCATTTTCTTATATATGAAATCATGAATAAATAGATTGTAATTAAAAATTGAAAATGAAATCTATAGAAATAAGAAATCGTTTTATAAAATTTTTCCAGAAGAAAAATCATCAGATTATTAATTCTGCTCCAATGGTTATCAAGGATGATCCTACGCTAATGTTTACAAATGCAGGAATGAATCAATTTAAAGATTTATTTTTAGGAAATTCTGAAATTCAACATTCTAGGGTTGTAAATTCACAAAAGTGTTTACGAGTTTCCGGAAAACATAATGACTTGGAAGAAGTTGGACACGATACTTATCATCACACAATGTTTGAAATGTTAGGTAATTGGTCATTTGGAGATTATTTCAAAAAGGAGGCAATTGAATTCGCATGGGAATTCTTAACTAAAGAATGTAACTTAGAAAAAGATAGATTATATGTGACGATTTTTGAGGGAGATAAAACAGATAACATAGAAAAAGATGTGGAGTCCTATAATTTTTGGAAAAATCACCTGCCCGAAACAAGAATATTGAATGGTAATAAGAAGTATAATTTTTGGGAGATGGGTGAGATTGGACCTTGTGGACCGTGTTCTGAAATTCATTACGATAATAGAGATGAAACTGAAAGAAATAAAGTTGATGGTTCTTCTTTAGTAAATATGGATCACCCTCAAGTAATTGAGATTTGGAATTTAGTGTTCATGCAATATAACAGAAAATCAGATAATTCATTAGAGTTGCTACCAAACAAACATGTAGATACAGGAATGGGATTGGAAAGACTTTGTATGATTGTTCAAAATGTAAAATCTAATTATGATACAGATGTTTTTACTCCATTAATTTCAAAAATTGAGAATATTTCAGGACTTAGATATGGTAAAAATGAAAAGATAGATATTGCAATGAGAGTTGTTTCTGATCATATTAGAGCAATTTCATTTTCTATTGCTGATGGACAATTACCTTCAAATGTAAAAGCAGGCTATGTTATTAGAAGAATATTAAGAAGGGCTGTTAGATATTCTTATACCTTTTTGGGTATTAAAGATCCATTTATGTATCGTTTAGTAGAGGTTATTTGTAAGAATATGGGAGATTCATTTCCAGAATTACATTCTCAGGAAGATCTTATAACAAAGGTAATAAATGAGGAAGAAAAATCTTTTTTAAGAACATTATCTGAGGGATTAAGGAGGTTAGATGTAATCATGAAATCATCAGATAAAATGGTTTCAGGAGAATTAGTATTTGAGTTATATGATACTTATGGATTCCCATTGGATCTAACATCACTAATATTATCAGAAAATAACTTTCAAATTGATGTAGAAACCTTTCATTTAGAAATGGAACAACAGAAAAATAGATCTAGACAAGCTACTAAAATAGAAACGTCTGATTGGAATATATTATTTGAGGATGAGAAACAAGAGTTTATTGGATATGATACTTTAGAAACAGATATTAAAATTTCGAGATTTAGAGAAGTTAAAACAAAAGAAGGAAATTTATTCCATTTAGTATTTAATTTAACTCCTTTTTATCCTGAAGGAGGAGGTCAGATAGGAGATGTTGGTAGTCTAACAAGTAAAATGGAATGTGTTGAGATTATAGATACTAAGAAGGAAAATAATTTAATAATACACATTACAGAAAAACTTCCTGAATTTATAAATGAAGAATTCATTGCAAAAGTAAATGTTCAAAAAAGAAAATCCTCTAGTAGAAATCATACAGCTACACATCTATTGCATGAAACCTTAAGAGAAGTGTTGGGAAATCATGTAGAACAAAAAGGTTCATTAGTCTGTCCAGATTATTTAAGGTTTGATTTTACTCATTTTTCTAAACTTTCGGAGGAGGAGTTAAATAATATAGAAACTAAAGTAAACCTTAAAATTAAAGATAATATCCCTTTACAAGAACATAAAAACCTTCCGATAAAGAATGCTAAAAACATGGGAGCTATTATGTTGTTTGGAGAAAAATATGCTGACACTGTTAGAGCCATTCAATATGCTTCATCTATTGAATTATGTGGAGGAACACATGTTTCCACTACTGCAGAAATTTTATCTTTTAAAATTACGAGTGAGAGTTCTGCAGCAGCAGGAATTAGAAGGATTGAGGCTATTACAGCTGATGCGGTAACTAATCATTATTCGAATATAGAAGAGGATTTTCAACAGATTAAATCTCTAGTAAAGAATAAGGATGTTGTAAAAGGTGTTAGTGATTTAGTATTAGCAAACAAAGACTTATCTAGAAAAATTGAAAGTTATAAATCATTAGAAGCAAATATGCTTATATCAGAATTATTAGATAAAAAGAAAGTAATTAATACTGTAGATGTAATAGCAGAAAAAGTGAGTGTAGATGCATCCGTTATGAAAGATATTTCTTTTAAGTTTAAGAAATCAGAATCTAATTTACTAATGATGTTAGTCTCAGAAAACAATAGTAAAGTAGTGATTACTATAATGATTACAGACGATTTAGTAGAAAAAGGAAGACATGCAGGAACTCTTATAAGAGAGGTTTCTAGTGAGGTTAATGGTGGAGGTGGGGGTCAGCCCTTTTTTGCAACTGCAGGAGGTTCTGATCCATCCGGGATTCCTTCGGCAATAAAAAAGTTTAAACAATTAATTTGATATACTTATTAATTTATTAGAGCATAAAAAAACCATCTCAATTGAGATGGTTTTTTAATATCTAAATTAATTTCTTAGAATCTGTATCCAATTCCAATTTTAAATTCACCCTCTCTTTCTCCATTGCTGTCTTCATTCAATGGCATAGAGTAGTTAGGCTCTAAGTATACGTTGTTCCAAACACTGAATGACATACCTAGACCCACTTTCATGTTGTCAGTCATGTCTTCAGTTGGCATTTGAGCTGATAAGTAGGCTCCTTCCATGAAGTTACCTAAGTCATACCTAGCAAATAATTCAAACTCGTTTTCATCATCCGAGTGGTCATCACCTTCAGCGTGATCATGAGAAGCTCTAACAACACCTACAGTGATTCCATCCATAATTGTGTAACCGAATCCTAAATTAGCAGTTAACTTATCAATGTTTTCTGTTTGATCTCCATCATAAGTTGTAACTACCATGAATTGTGCAGAAGCAACTAAAGTAGATAAAGCAACCACTGCTGTTAATAATAATTTTTTCATTTTTTTAATTTTATTGATTAATACTTTTGCAAATATAAAAAGTTATAATAAACTGAGAGCAATAATTAACTCTCTTTTCTAACAATCTTATGTTAATTTTACTAGATAAAAAAAGAGGAACGTGAGTTCCTCTTCCTTTTTTATAAAATCATTTAGTAATAAATTACGGTCTGATTGAAATTGTGATCCATGTTCTTTCGTTATCTGAATCACCTAATCTTGCAATACCTATAGATGCATTATCATTAAGGTTGTATCCTAGCATCATTGCAGTTGACTCAGTTTCTGAACCATCAGCAGCCGTTGCAGTATACATTGTGTAACCTAAATTTATATCTCCATAATCGTAAGAAATACCCATTGCAGTTACATCTGTACCAGCAGCTTGATAACCTAAAACTCCATTATCCCATCCACCACTCATTGCAGTATTTGCCATGTCAAATGCACCATCATAGTTCATCATTGTATATGAAGCAGATAGGTTGTCCATTACATCATAAGATAATCCATATGAAGTCATTTCATCATCTTCATAGTCAGAATTCATACTAGCATTCAATGAGAATTTACCCATTGTGTAGTTTAAATCATAACCAGAAGCTGAAGCATCACCATTGTTCATCATAAGAACATTAATATTAGCTCCTACAACACTACCTCCAATGTTAATGTAATTTTGGTCTTGATCGATACCATTTAAAGTACCAGCATTAATATCCCAACCACTTAAGTTCATGTTTAAAGAAATACCATCTTCAGTATATCTTTCCATTCCCCAGTCGTTTCCAGATAATAAAGCTCCAGAACCAAATGAAAGGTCTTGTCTACCAATTGTCATAGTAGCATAACCCATTAAATCTGTTGATGCGTAAGCTTCATAAACAGATTGTGTAGTAGTACCATTCATTACATCATACGATAAGTCCGCAGATACATGGATACCACCCCAGTCAGCGCCAACAGTTAATCTTTGTGTCGCTGTTCTGTTGTCAGAATCAGTGTTATCGATTCTTGTTCTTGAATCTGCACTCCACTGAGCTGACGCGATTGTTGTAATTAATCCTAATCCTAGAACTAATACGTTACGTAAATTTTTTT
>CAJXFN010000068.1 GCA_913052655.1 uncultured Flavobacteriales bacterium
GCTCTATCGTGGATAATATTATCTACAAAGATACCTGTAATGTTTCCACAAGTAGATGCATAGGTACATGAACCGTCATCTAAGCTTGCATTAGGATCATAGTTTGTAGCTGTAGGATCTGTACAACCCGCATAGATACATGAACCATCATCCGTATTTGCTGCGGCGTAATAGTTAACAGCTGTTGGATCTGTACATCCATATAAGAATGGCTCACAACTTCCATCATCTACATTAGCATTAGGATTATAGTTGAATGAAGTTGAGTCAGTACATCCGTAAACTGGGAATACACAAGAACCATCATCAATAGTAGCTAATGGATTATAATTTAATGCTAATGGATCTGTACACCCATAAATTGCTGAAGAACTTACATTGAAAATTGTGTCTATTACACATCCAATATCATCAATTACAGAAACGGAGTAGTTACCAATACAAATAGATGTAACATTATTATTTGTCGATAAAAGGTTGTTATTACTGTCGAACCAAGAATATGTTATTGGTGGATAAGATGTGTTTACCATAGTTACAGCTGCCCATCCGTCACATGTCGTATTTGAAGATGTTTGGTTAATATTTAAGCTGTAGGATAAATCACAGTATTGACAACTTCCATCATCAGTGTTTGCGTTTGGATTATAGTTATTCGCATTCGGATCTGTACAACCATAAATAGGCACCACAACTCCAGTACATTGAGCCTCTACTTCTATATTATAAAAGAAATAATAATAGTTTGCTCCAGCATTAGAAGATGTTATAGAAACCAAACCTCCAATGTTGTATGGATAATTAACTCCTCCATTATTTCTATACAAACCAGCATTTGTTCCTAATATACCTAACTCGTAATTTGTGCCTACTGGAACATCAAAATCAAAATACAATCTCTGTTGACCTGAATTTAATGTTATAGTGGTATCATCAATAACAATTGAGTTATTGTCTCTTAATTCAAATGTAACTGTATTCGAACTATAATATGAATAAACATCGGCTGATACAATTGTTGATGGAACATTAGCGTCTAAAATCAAATGTCTATTACCGTTATAATATGCTCCAGTTCCTATATTAGGATCAATAATACCTCCAAATGCTATACTAGTATTTGCGTTTGGATTATAATTATTAGCATTGGGGTTCATACATCCAATTACTACAGGAACACAACCTCCAATAGATGTTGTAGTTTCTGATGAAGTAAACGATCCTCCACTTGCTACAATTGTACCATTATATGTAACACTATAAGATCCATTTCCATAACTACAACATATACCATCACCATAAGTATCATTAATTACAAAACTATAACAAGATGTTACTGGCGGGCAAAAACTCCATGAATAAGTCGTATTAGCACTAGTTAAATCACCAGCAGAAATACTTTGAACTACAGTTCCATTATCATCTATTAACTGCCATGATGTTTCAGTAGGATAATTATCTGTAGTAATTGTAATTTCTAAGATATCACCGTAACAACAAGTACCATCATCATTAGTAGCTAAAGGATCATAATTACTAGCGTTGGGATCTGTACAACCATAAACTGGAAAATTACAAGAACCGTCATCAAAACAAGCATTAGAACTGTAATTTAAAGCAGATGGATCTGTACAACCCGATATGTAACAACATGAACCATCGTCTGTAACAGCATTAGGATCATAATTAAAAGCAGATGGATCTGTACAACCATAAGCGCTTGTTTGACAAGCATTACTAGTTAATAATCCTGAACGAAAAGTATTTATCGCAGCTATCATTCTTGTTTTTTGATCTTGAGTAAACATATTCATGCATGCATCATCCGTATAATCCATATAATTCATAAACATATCACCATTCGAACCATTACCACTACAGTTAGAGGCAGATGGAAAATTTGGACAACCATAATTAGAAGATTGTTGAGTAGGAGTGTCATTACACTGATCATTTCCACAATAAGAATCTCCCCAAATATGTCTTAAATTTAACCAATGTCCAACCTCATGTGTAGTTGTTCTTCCTAAATTAAATGGGGCTGTAGCAGTACCAATATTACCAAAATACTGATAATCACAAACAATACCATCAGAGCTCGCGTTTCCTCCAGGAAACTGAGCGTATCCGAGTATACCTCCACTAATATCACAAACCCAGATATTTAAATATTGAGATGTATTCCATGCGTCAACTCCCCCAGAGGAAGAATATTTAACACCATCATTAGTACTAAAAGAAGATTGACTTGTTTGAGTTCGAGTAATACCATTCGTTGGATTACCATTTGGATCAATACTTGCTAAACAAAATTCAATACCACAGTCTACTGCAACTGATTGAAAAGCTATTGGAGTATTTGATGCATCAGGATTTGTTCTTCTAAAATCTTGATTTAAAATATCTATCTGTGATTGAATTTGTTGATCACTAATATTTTCAACTGAGTTATAATATACTACATGTACTACAACTGGTATTGTAATAATATTTGAACTTAAACTCTCGGGTTGATTATCTATCCAACGTTGTAGTTTTTTTTCATTCTTCTCCATTCTCTCTTCAAGTAAAGGATCCTGAGATTTTAGATATTCAAGATGATCCATTGTTCCACAGTTTCTTACTTGAGAAAAAGTAAAAAAAGCACTAAAAAATAAAAACGAAAATAAAAGTACCTTAATATTATTTTCCATAATAAATTATTTTAAAATGATTTTCTTTTTATATAATCCAGTTTCAGTATGTAACTCTATAAAATATATTCCTTTAGAGAATTCTGAAAGATTAAATTCTTTTATTCTTTGTCCTTCTTTCAGCTCTTCTGATATAACTAGTGCCCCTAAAGAATTTACGATTCTAATATTTAAATTGTTATCAAAAACCTTATTAAAATCTATATTAAAAATTCCAAATGAAGGATTTGGATATATACTAATATTATTTATTATCGCATCTTCTAATCCTACAAAACAAGTATCTACATAAACCCAAATATCTTCTTGGACTACACAGCCATACTGGTCAATTGCTTTTAAAATATACCAAGTATCCTCAGTTGGGGAAAGCAAAATATTTTGATTCTGACCGATTATTGCATTACTATAAATCCAATAAAATTCAGAGAAACCTTGTGACGCTTCCAATAAAATAGTATCTCCTAAGCAAATTTCTGCTGGACTTGGTAAAGAACTTATACTTAAACTTGAGTTAGGATAATATTGTAAGTCAGTATATACTAAACTATCACAACTATTTACTGATGAAAATGTATCTACATATACTCCCGGAATATTGTAAACACTATTTCCAACTACAATCGAATCTCCTTCACATATCGTTTGAGGGTTATCAGATCCAAACTGCATAATCTCAATATCATAGTAGAAATAATAATATTGATCTCCGGCATTAGATGAAGTGATGTTAATTGATCCTAAATTAAATGGATAAGAAATTGAATTTCCATTTCCAGCATTATTTCTAAATAATCCTGAATTTCCTCCATCAACTCCTAATTGATAATCAGTACCTGGTGGAATCATGAAGTTGAAGGTTAAAATTTGAGAACCTGGGTATACCATATGTGTTGATGATTGCATTACAATTCCTAAATTATTTCTTAATTCGAATGTTACAGAATTTGTATCTGCGGAATATACTGTTGCTGATTTTAATAAAGTTAAAATACTAGCATCTAATATTAAATAACCATTGTAATTACTATAATCACCTGAGTAAATACTAGAGTCTGGCAACCCTATATTTAAACTATTATAACTTGCAGAAACTACATTTAAATAATTGGTAATTATACTATCACATCCATTTGATGAAGATAGGGTATCCATATACACTCCTGAACTATTATAAACATTGTTACCTACAACTATAGAGTCACCAATGCAAATATCCAGTTGGTTTACACTACTTCCGCCCACGATACTATCAACTGTTAAATTAGTAACAATAACACTATCACATCCATACAAAGTAAATAATGTATCAAGATAAACTCCAGAGGAGTCATATATATTATTTCCAATTAAATAAGTTTCACCACTACAAATTGTCTGATAATTCGAATCTAAATAATTTGGATATACAACTAAATTTGTGAATAACAAACTATCACATCCATGAGATGAAACTAAAGTGTCTATATAAATTCCTGAGGAATCATAAATATTTCCAGATATAGTGATACTTTGTCCATCACAAATATAGTAATTTACTGGTTGTGAAGACTGTCTTACTTCAATATCGTAATAATAATAATAATAATTAAGTGGTGATGAAGCGCTTGAGGATGTAATAGATGCTAAAGAACCAAAATTGTATGGGTAATTAACTCCAGAATTATGTCTAAATAAATTGTTACTATTACCATTGACTCCAAGCTCATAATTTGTTCCAGCAGACATAATATAATTAAAATAAACTCTGTGACCTCCTGGAACAACTGTAACGGTTGTATCATCTAAAACATTACCGTTAACATCTCTAATTTCAAAAGTTTCAATTACAGTATCTTGAGCATAAACTACTGCTGACACTAATTCAGAACTAACATAGCAACTCATTTCTAAATATTGGGATCCAGAATAAAAATTACCTCCGCCAACATTATTGCTAGGTATTCCTCCAAAAATTGGATTATATTGAGAATATATAGTCAAATTTGTATGAATTATACTATCACAACCAATTGATGACACTAGAGTATCAATAAAATTACCTCCACTGTAATATACAGACAAACCCACTGTTAAACTATCACCATCACAAATTGTTATATTATAAAATTGCGGTGTTTGAACAAATAAATTTGTGTTAATAATACTATCGCATCCAGATGAGTTTAATAAGGTATCAATAAAATTTCCACTATTGAAGTAGATAGAAGAACCTACAACCAAACTGTCACCATCACAAATAGTTATATTGTTAGATACAATTGAAGCTGAATTAGATAATACAGTTAAATCAGTTACAACTACACTATCACATCCATTGAAAGAGCTCAAAGTATCATAATAAATACCTGATGAATCATATGTATTTACTCCAACAACAATACTTAATCCGTTACAGATAATATATGACTGTGAATCAATAATTGTATTATTATAATTATGAGTACCTATGTTAGTCCAATAATCAATAGGCTTAACTAACCACTGATTAGCGGATGAGTTAATCCATGAGGTATCTCCTTGAAAAATATTACATTTTCTGATTATAGTATGATTCCTAGTTGCAGCACCTACACCAGAGACAGACCATCCTTGTCCGGGATCACCATTCCAGTCTCCAATCCAATCAATTATTCTATAGGTAGTATCAGAGGGTGGAGATGTAGAGTTAGGTTGAGAGCCATATATTAGTGCAATACCGTCGTCTCCATTTCCAAGAGCGGTTGAAGATGTGACAGTCATATCAGCATATTGTAATATTGATGAGTCAGCTAAATAATGAGCTACTACAAAAATATCGTTTGGAAGTATAAATGAGGCTGAGTCAAAATTATTCCAATATTCATAAACACCAGTAGTATTAGGATTGCCACTAACACTAGGGAAGGCATAATTACTTAAATATATAGTATCAGTAGTTGGATTATATAACTCAAAATATTTGTTCCAAGAGCTTCCCTCTCCCCATTCAGAGAAAAATAAATTATCATGATTTGACAAATAATAATTACAACTTCCATCATCTAAGGTGGCTAGAGAATCAAAATTTGCAGCAACTGAATCAGTACAACCTGATATCATTGCTGGAGAACTTGATATTATAACCCCTTTCATGCCTAAAGTTACGTGTGGTGTGCAGACATAATAATAAGTCTTTGCTTGATCAATAACAAAACTTCCAGATGGAGTACCTAAAGGAATATTAAAACCACCATTGGAGTTAGTTCCATTGGACATCCATGTGGAATCATCAACTTCTACAGCGTTATGATATCCTCCAGGATTTATAGTAACAGTATCACCAACAAAACAAACAAGTGTATCGGGAGTAAATGTCATCCCACTTACATTTATTGTATGGTGTGACTGAGAAAATGATGTAAAAAAAATACAAACAAAAATGGATAAGAATTGTAGTCGTAATTTCATAATTATAATTTAGTTTTGGCTCGTAAATATACAAAAAAATCCCAATGATTTCTCAATGGGATTCTCATAATAACTAATAATTCAAAAAACAATTTATTTAGCGAAAGAGATGGCTCTAGTTTCTCTGATGACTGTTACTTTCACCTGACCAGGATATGTCATTTCATTTTGTATTTTCTCAGATATTTGGAATGACAATTTATTAGCTTCAGTATCTGAAACTTTTTCACTTTCAACAACAACTCTTAACTCTCTTCCTGCTTGGATAGCATAAGATTTAACGACTCCTGGAAATGCTAAAGCCGTATCTTCCAACTCTTTAATTCTACTAATATAAGAGTCTAATATCTGGCGTCTAGCTCCCGGTCTAGCTCCTGAAACCGCATCACATACTTGAATCAAAGGAGAAATTAATGAAGTCATTTCAATTTCATCATGGTGCGCACCAATAGCATTACACACTTCAGGTTTCTCTCCATATTTTTCTGCAAGTTGCATTCCCAAAATCGCATGAGGAGTTTCCGCATTATCCTCAGGAACTTTACCAATATCATGTAATAATCCCGCTCTTTTAGCAGCTTTACTATCTAAACCTAACTCAGCAGCCATAGTAGCACATAAATTTGCAGTTTCTCTAGAATGTTGCAATAAGTTTTGACCATAAGAAGATCTATATCTCATTCTACCAACCATTCTAATAAGCTCAGGGTGTAATCCGTGTATTCCTAAATCAATAGTAGTTTTCTTTCCTATTTCAATTATTTCATCCTTTATTTCCTTAGTAGTTTTTCTAACAACCTCTTCAATTCTGGCAGGATGAATTCTACCATCCGTAACTAATTTATGTAATGAAAGACGAGCTATTTCTCTTCTAACAGAATCAAAACAAGAAATAATTATTGCCTCTGGTGTGTCATCTACTATAATATCTACACCAGTAGCTGCTTCTAAGGCTCTAATGTTTCTACCTTCCCTACCAATAATTCTACCTTTCACATCATCAGAGTCTATATTAAAAACAGAAACGGCATTTTCGATTGATTGTTCGGTAGCGGTTCTTTGTATTGTTTGTATCACAATCTTCTTTGCTTCCTGACTAGCTGTAAGTTTAGCCTCTTCTATTGTATCCTGAATAATAGAAAGTGCTTCTGTTTTAGCCTCATCCTTTAATGTTTCTACAAGCTCTTTTTTAGCTTGTTCTGCACTGAGATTAGAAATTTCTTCTAATTGTTGAATCTGTTTTTTCTTATTTTCGTCTAATTCCTTCTGCTTTTTAGAAATAATCTCCTTTTGTTTTAACACAGTTTTCTTTTCTTCAGAAAGATCTTTCTCCTTCTTAGTCATTTCACCTAATCTCTGATTAAGTTTTGTTTCTTTCTCCTTTACTCTAGATTGAGCTTTATTAAACTCTCTATTTT
>CAJXFN010000069.1 GCA_913052655.1 uncultured Flavobacteriales bacterium
TATTCTTTTACTTTAAAAGTAAATAACTGAAAAATTAAAATTATGATAAATGTAATTATAGAGCTTAGTAATACCTTAAATAATAAAAATATGATATCATTACTTGAAAAATTTTCTAGTGTAAATAAGAAAGTATGATGAATGAATATAATCGAAAAAGCATAAACACTGAATGTTTTTAATCCTAAAACATATAGGTTTAACTTTTCTCTCTCATCAATAGAGTTTTTTGGTATAAGAGCCTTATGCAAATAAGGCGTTATGAACGCAATAAACACTAGTGAAGAACTATTTAGACCCATATTACCTTCAAAAATATCTAACAAAATACCAATGAAGAAAGCGTATAAAATAACAAACCATTTTTCCGTGTCTTGAGGAAGTGTGATAATTAATATTAGATATACTAATGGATTTATGTAGTTGATAAATTGTATGTTGTTTAATAAAAGAATTTGTATTAAAACAAATATGGGAGCTAACCATAAATATGTAGTTAATTTTTTCATCTTATAAGTTATCTATTTCTTTCTTGTTTAATGCATTTATTATATAAACATTTGTAATGCTATTCATATCATTGAAAAATCTAACTTTTATATTATACAATCCATTTTCGTTACCTTTCTTATAGGATAGAATTGTTCCAATATTTATATCCTCTGGGAATATAGAGCTATATCCATTTGTTTGTATGGTATCGCCGATATAAATATTAGCATGATTAGGTATATCGTTAATTTCAGCTTCCATATAATTGTTATTTTTCCATTTTAAAGATCCGTTTTGATTACTTTTAACATGTTTAATACTTATTGAAGATTTACTATTTAAAATGGATATTGCTTTAGAGTAGTTGTCAGAGGTTGAGTTGATTATACCGATAATCCCATTGTGTGTTATTATTCCCATACCATTCTTTACTCCATCAAGTTTTCCTTTGTTGATAACAATAAAGTTATCTTTCTTATAAATAGAATTATTTATAATCCTTGCGGGGATAAAGTTATGCAAATGAGGATTTTCATTTTGTTTTTCTTTGCTTAGTATTGTATGTAGTTTGGAATTTTCTTTCTTTAAATATTTATTTTCTTCTCTAAGATATAAATATTCATTAATATTAGAATAATAATCATAAATTGCTCCAGTATATTCTTGTGTAAAAGATAAAAATTTACTTTGTTGAAATTTATGATTTGAGATATATAGGTACAATGAGAAAGATTCTATTAGAATAAATAATAGAATAAAATAGTATTTCTTAATAAATAGAAATAAATTTCTCATTATTTAGGTTTACTGTATAAGGAATGAGAATCCAGAAGTATTTTTCAATGCTATCCCCGTTCCTCTTGCTACCGCTCTTAAAGGGTCCTCAGCTACATATACAGGTAGTTTGGTTTTTTGAGAGATTCTTTTGTCTAAACCTCTTAACATTCCACCACCACCTGTAAGGTATAAACCTGTGTTGTAAATATCCGCTGAAAGTGCGGGTGGAGTAGTAAATAAAGCATTCATAATTGCCGCTTCAATTGCTTCAATAGAGTTGTTTAATGCATTCGCAATTTCTTTATAAGTTACTACAACCTCTTTTGGAATTCCATTCATTAGATCTCTTCCATGTACTGCAAAGTTTGGAGGAGGATCATCTAATTCAGTAAGTGCTGATCCAACATTTATCTTGATTTTTTCAGCCATATTATCACCAATAGCAATGTTGTATCTAGTTTTCATATAGTTTTTTATGTTATTTGTAAATTCATCCCCAGCAACTTTTATAGACTTGTCTGTAACAATTCCGCCTAAAGAGATAACAGCAATTTCTGTAGTACCCCCTCCAATATCAATTACCATATTTCCTTCAGGTTCCATAACATCAATACCAATACCGATTGCTGCTGCCATTGGTTCGTGTATTAGCCATACTTCTTTTGCTCCTGCGTGTTCTGCAGAATCCATTACCGCTCTTTTTTCAACTTCTGTAATTCCTGAAGGAATACATATAACCATTTTTAAGGCTTGAGGAAATAGTGTTTTTTTTCTATTAATCATTTTAATAAAACCTCGAATCATTTGTTCTGCGGAATGAAAATCAGCTATAACTCCATCTTTTAAAGGACGAATAGTTGTAATTCCTTTATGGGCTTTTCCGTGCATTTGTCTAGCTCTTTTGCCTATAGCAATAACTTCATCAGACCTTAACTCCTTGGCGACAATCGATGGTTCATCTACAACAACTTTGTCGTTGTGAATAATTAAAGTGTTTGCAGTTCCTAGATCAATAGCAATTGCTTCTGTCATGAAGTCGAAAAATCCCATAGCTCCTTATTTTTAATGTTTAAAATGTCTGTGTCCTGTAGTAACCATTTTCATATTATTATTATTACAGAACTCAATTGATAAATTATCTTTTATTGATCCACCTGGTTGAATTACACATTTCACCCCCTCATTATTTGCTAATTCTACACAGTCAGGAAAGGGGAAAAATGCGTCAGATGCCATAACGGCTCCATTTAAATCAAAATTAAAACTTTTCGCTTTTAAGACCGCTTGTTTCAGAGCGTCTACTCTAGAAGTTTGCCCTACTCCGCTAGCTAAAAGTTGTTTATTTTTTGCAAATACAATAGTATTAGATTTTGTGTGTTTACACACTTTAGACGCAAATTCTAGGTCAGAAAATTCTCTATCATTTGGAGATAGTTCTGTAACGATTTTCATATCAGAAAGATTATCTGTTTTTAAATCTTTATCTTGATGCAATACTCCATTTAAAACAGTTCTGAATTGCGTTTTGGAAAGTTTAATATCTTTCTGGATTAATATCACTCTATTTTTCTTGCTTTTTAAAATTTCAAGTGCTTCCTTGTTATATGAAGGAGCGATAATTACCTCAAAAAAGATTTTATTTATTTCTTCAGCGGTTTCGAAATCTAATTCTTTATTCGTGATTAAAACTCCACCAAAAGCAGATATAGGATCTGCAGCAAGTGCATCTTTCCAACTCTTTAGCAAGGAATCTCTGCTAGCAATACCACACGCGTTGTTGTGTTTTAAGACTGCAAATGTAGTGTCTTCAAACTCTGAAATTAGATTAACTGCTGCATCAACATCCAACAAATTATTGTAAGATAATTCTTTGCCATGTAATTGTTGAAACATATCTTCTAAGTCCCCAAAGAAAACCCCCTTTTGATGAGGATTTTCACCGTATCTTAAATACTTATTATTTCTTATGCTTTGTTTAAAACAAATTTCATCTTCATTAAAATAATTAAATATTGCTGTATCATAATGAGAGGAAATGTTAAATGCTCTTGTTGCAAATTTCTTTCTTGTTTCTAATACAGTTGAGCCATTTTCGTTTTCTAAAATTGATAGAACTTCGTTGTATTGACTCATCTCTGAAACAATAAGTACATCTTTATAATTTTTGGCTGCAGCTCTTATTAATGTTATTCCTCCAATATCTATTTTCTCAATAATATCTTGGTCTGAAGCCCCAGAAGAAACTGTTTTTTCAAATGGATATAAATCTACTATTACTAAGTCAAACTCTGGAATGTTATATTTTTCAAGTTGTTCTTTATCTGAATTAAGTTCTCTTCTTGAAAGAATACCTCCAAAAACATTAGGGTGGAGAGTCTTTACTCTGCCACCTAATATAGATGGATACGTAGTTAAATCTTCTACTTTGTTTACTTTTACTCCCTCTCCTTCAATATAATTCTGGGTCCCCCCTGTGGAGTAAATTTCAATTCCAAGATCATTTAATTTATGAACAATAGGTGCTAATCCATCTTTATGAAATACTGAAATAAGTGCGTTTTTAATTTGTCTTTTCTGATCCATCTACTATATAAATTAGTAATGCAATTTTACTCAAATACAAGGTGTTTTTCAAGTTAATAAAAGAATAATATAATTTCTGTTAATAACTTTTTAGATTGTTAACTTCTAAGGTCAATATTAGAAATGATTTTACATATTTTGATTGCTTTATCTGCAGAATTAATATCTTTAACTATCAATACTAATTTATCTTTTCTTTCCTTCATTTCAGCTTTAGTGAAATTTTGCTTTAGATATTCCAAGATCTTGCTGAATGATTCAGATTCAAAATAAAGAGAATCTTTTTTAGTAGTGAAATAGGTTCTCATCTCACCATTTTTTAATAGTAACCTTTCGAATCCTAATTCTTTTGCAACCCATTTTAGTTTCATAGATGATATTAGATCTTCTACAGATTTTGGTATTACTCCGAATCGATCTTCTAAATTACTTTGTAATATTTTTAACTCTTTTTCTTCTTTAATGGAGTTAAGTTCTTTATAAATGTTTAACCTTTCTTCAATATTAGAAATGTAAGTATCAGGTATTAGAATTTCTAAATCAGTATCTATCTGACAATCTTTTACAAAATATTTTTTCTTGGAATCCGAAAATAGTTCCTTAAATTTCTCTTGTTTTAATTCCTCTACTGCCTCATTTAATATTTTTTGATACATATCAAAACCAATTTCATTGATAAAGCCACTTTGGTCAGCTCCAAGAAGATCTCCTGCTCCTCTTATGTCTAAATCTCTCATGGCTATACTAAATCCACTTCCCAAATTTGAAAATTGTTCTAATGCATTTAATCTTTTTCTAGCATCTTCTGAAAGCTGATAGGAAGGAGGACTGATTAAATAACAGAATGCTTTTTTGTTAGATCTGCCAACTCTACCTCTCATTTGATGAAGATCAGAGAGTCCAAAATTATTTGCATTATTAATTATAATTGTATTTGCGTTTGGAACATCAACACCATTTTCTACAATGGTTGTAGATATTAGAACATCATACTCTCCTTCTATAAATCCAATCATTAAATCTTCTAGAACTTTTCCATCTAATTGTCCATGTCCAATTTTAATCTTTGCATTTGGAACTAGACGTTGAATAATTGCAGCTACTTCGTTTATGTTTTCTATTCTGTTATGAATAAAAAATACTTGACCATTTCTTGAAATTTCATATTTAATGGCGTCTCGTATTGTTTCCTCATTAAATGGAATGATTTCGGTATTTATTGCAATTCTGTTTGGTGGAGGAGTGTTGATTACAGATAAATCTCGAGCCCCTAATAAAGAAAATTGTAATGTTCTTGGTATTGGTGTTGCGGATAAGGTAAGGATATCTACATTAGATTTTATATTCTTTAGTTTATCTTTAATGTTTACTCCAAATTTTTGTTCTTCATCAATAATTAACAATCCTAAATCTTTAAATTTTATATCTTTTCCGACTATTCTATGAGTTCCAATCAAAATATCAACCTTTCCTTTTAATAGATCTTTAATGGTTTGATTTTGTTGTTTAATAGTTTTGAATCGGTTAATGTAATCTACTTTACAAGGAAATTCTTTTAATCTATTTTTAAATGTTTTATAATGTTGAAGTGCTAATATCGTAGTTGGAACTAAAATAGCTACTTGTTTATTATCTGTTACAGCTTTAAATGCCGCTCGAATTGCTAGTTCAGTTTTTCCAAAACCAACATCTCCACAAACTAATCTATCCATTGGCGTATCTTTTTCCATGTCTTCTTTTATCGCAATAGTAGCGGCGCTTTGATCTGGTGTATCTTCCCACATGAATGAAGCTTCTAACTCATGCTGCAAATAGGTGTCAGGAGAATAAGAGAATCCATCAATGGTTTTCCTTTTTGCGTAAAGTTGAATAAGGTTAAAAGCAATTTTCTTGATTCTAGTTTTGGTTTTATTTTTGGTTGTTTGCCATTTAGAGCTCCCAAGTTGATTAATATTAGGACGATGCCCTTCTTTTCCAGAATATTTAGAGATTTTATGCAAAGAATGAACACTAATGTATAAAATGTCCCCGTCCTTATATATTAACTTTATACTTTCTTGTTTTTTACCATTATTATCAATTTTATGAAGACCAGCAAATTCTCCAACACCATGATCTATATGTGTTACAAAATCGCCAATTTGTAGATTAGTTAATTGTTTTAGTGTAATAGCTTGTTTGTCTGCAAATCTAGTTTTACTAATGAACTTATGATGTCTGTTAAAAATCTGATGATCGGTATAAATTGTTATTTTATTATCATGATCTATAAATCCTTCACTCAAATTTCCAACAATTGTAATAATATGAATTTCTCTTAGTTCATTTTGTATAATTTGATGAAACCTTTCTTTTTGTTCTTCTGAGGAACATATGATAATGTTTTGATATCCTTTCTCTTGAAAACTTATAAGTTCATTGAAGAGTATATCAAATTTTTTATTTATTGGAGTAAGAGGTATTGTATTGGATTGAATCTTAAAATCTGCTTCAAAAATATTGCTAGAACTAAAACTGATTGTTTTAAACTCTTCTAATAAATTAGTAAATTCATTTGCGTTAGTAAAAATATCATGTGGCCTAATTTGATATTTTCCAAAATCTGTAGATAGTTTTTTAAATTCTTTTTCAGCTTTTTCAAAATTTTGTTGTAGAATCCCTAAGGTATGTTGAGTATCTTCTATCCAAATAGTAGCACTTTTAGGAAGATACTCCAAGAAACTAACTTGTTTTTCTAATACTTTTTTTGCTTCTGTATTTGGTATGATTGATATTTTCTCTCTTTGTTCTACAGATAACTGAGTGTTAATATTGAATGTCCTTATACTTTCAATTTCATCATCAAAGAATTCAATACGAAAAGGATATTCGTCTGCAAAAGAAAAGACATCTATAATTCCTCCTCTTACAGAAAATTGGCCTGGATCGGTAACAAAATCGGATTGTATAAAATTATTTTCTAATAAAATTTCTTCTAATAAGAGTGAATTATGTGTATCAGAGACTGAAAGTGTAATTGTTTGTTTCTTTAAAACTCTTCTACTTACTACCTTTTCAGAAATGGCTTCTGGATAACTAATAATTATTGAATTACGTTTGTAATTAAGTTTGTTTAAGACTTCTGATCTTAATAAAACATTAGAATTGTCTGTTTCTTCAATCTGATAAGATCTTCTGTATGAAGCGGGATAGAAAAATAATTCATGATTTATTAAGTTTTCTAAATCATTAATAAAATAGTTTGCAGATTCTTTATCATTTAATATAAAGAGTTGAGGAAATTTAGACTTTTTAATTATAGAAGATGCTAGAATAGATTTTGAGGAACCAACAAAGTTATTTAATTGTATTTTTCTATTCCCCTGGTTTATTTTTTCAGAAATAGTATCTCTAAAAATAGAGATTGGTAAAAGTTGAAGTAATGTTTTATTTTTCAATTTGTTTTATCTCCTTCATCATTTTAATGTACCAATCTTGATTGGTGTCAAAAGGTTTACCTCCTTTAATTCTGTCAAATTTAATGCAATTTAGTTTATTTTTTTTGTCTTCATCCCAACCTACAACACCGCTGATCCCGTTAATTGCACTGATTACAGCATAATCAGCTAGCTCAAAAATCAAATCTAAATCTTTATGATTTGCTTTTGATGATCGTGAAAAATAT
>CAJXFN010000070.1 GCA_913052655.1 uncultured Flavobacteriales bacterium
TGCAAAATTATACATTTGCTTTTAAACAAAATAACATTTAAAATATTTTTTTAATGAAAATTTATAATTTTATAAACACTTTATTATTATTGTTGTTAGTATCTAATTTCACTTCATATTCTCAGAATAATGAATCTATATTAAATAATAATATTGTAGATAAAAATATACATACGGCACTTTTACATAAAATAAACGATCCTCTTTCTTATCCTATCATTAAACTAAATTCTGAGGAAAAACTTATACTTAGCTTTGACGATTTCAATAGAGACTTAAGGGATTATTACTATACTATAATTCATTGTAATTCAGACTGGGCCCCTTCAGATTTGATGCAATCTGAATACATTGATGGTTTTTTCGAAAACAGAATAGAAGATTATGAGTTTTCTTTCAACACATTACAAAAATACACTAATTATCAATTAGTATTTCCAGAGGAATATTTACAACCTATTTTGTCAGGAAACTATATTATATCTGTTTTTACAAATAATAATCCCGATGAAGTAGTACTACAAAAGAGGTTTATGATATTAGATGAGAAAATTTCTGTTTCTGCACAAGTAAAAAGATCTACAATTATTGATGAAAGATTATACAAACAGGAAGTAGATTTTAATATTAATCATGGAAATATGTATATCTCTAACCCATATACTGATATCAAAGTAGTAGTTAAACAAAATAATAGAGAGGACAACGCTATATACAACTTAAAACCTTTATTTATTAAGAAAGATCATTTAGTATATGATTACGAGCAGATAAATACTTTTGAAGCAGGAAACGAATACAGATATTTTGATATTAAAAGTATAAGATATCAGTCTGAAAAAATAAAGGATATTACAATTGATAGTAATAATATAAATGTTAAGTTATTTACGGATGTAAGTAGATCCTTTAATGAGTTTATAAGTTTATCTGATATAAACGGAAATTTTCTAATTAATAAGCAAGAAGCTTGGAATTCAGAAACAGAATCAGATTATGTAAATGTACAATTTTCTTTATTAGAAAACAGAAAAATAAGCTATGGAGATATCTATTTGATAGGAAGGTTCACAGATTGGATCATAAAAGATGAATATAAATTAATATGGAACGAAATAAATCGCAAATATGAATGTAATACTTTGTTAAAACAAGGTTATTATAATTACCTTTATATACTCAAGGAAAAAAGTAATAACGAAACTAATTTATCTTTTATAGAAGGGAGTCATTATCAGTGTAAAAACGAGTATTATATTTATGTTTATTTCAGAGATATAGGAAAAACATACGATCAATTTATTGGATATCTTAAAACTTCTTCTGAATTGTTTTAAGATTTAATTATATAATTATATTTGCTGAAACTTTAAAATCATAATAAAATGTCAAAAGGATTTTTTAATGTACCTATACCTAGTTGTGAACCTGTAAAGAACTATGCACCTGGATCTAAAGAAAGAAAAGAAGTACTAGATCAATATCAAAAAATGTTCAATAATACTATTGACATTCCTATGTACATTGGTGAAAAAGAAGTGTTTACCAATGATAAAAGAAATATAACACCTCCACACGATCACAAAAATGTAGTGGGAACATTCAACTATGGTGGAGAAAAAGAAGTAAATGATGCAATCGAAGCAGCGCTCAAAGCAAGAAAAAAATGGGGAAATATGAGTTGGGAACACAGAGCGTCAATATTTCTTAAAGCTGCAGATTTATTAGCCGGTCCTTTCCGAGCTAAAATGAATGCTTCTACTATGATTAGTCAAAGTAAAAATGTATATCAAGCAGAAATTGATGCCGCGTGTGAACTTATAGATTTCTTTAAGTTTAATGTACAATATATGACACAACTTTATAAAGAACAACCGGAATCATCTAAAGGGATTTGGAATAGAATGGAACATAGACCTTTAGAAGGATTTATATTTGCTATAACTCCATTTAACTTCACATCAATTTGTGCGAATCTTTGTGCTGCTCCTGCTATGTTAGGAAATGTTATCGTATGGAAACCAGCTGATACACAAGTATATTCTGCTAATGTTATCATGGAATTATTTAAAGCGGCAGGACTTCCTGATGGTGTAATCAATATGATTACTGTAGATGGTCCTACTGCAGGTGATATAATCTTTAAACATTCAGACTTTTCAGGATTACACTTCACGGGTTCTACTGGTGTATTTCGTCATTTATGGAAAGAAATAGGTACAAATATCGATAAGTACAAAACATACCCTAGAATTGTTGGGGAAACTGGTGGAAAAGACTTTATTATTGCACATAAATCCTCTACAGCAGCAGAAGTAGCAACCGCTATCTCTAGAGGAGCTTTTGAATATCAAGGACAAAAATGTTCTGCTGCTAGTAGAGCCTATATTCCTTCTAATATTTGGGAAGAAGTTAAATCTCAAATTATTAATGATGTAAATAATTTTAAAATGGGATCACCTGATAATCCTTCTAACTTTATAAATGCGGTAATTTCAGAAGTTTCATTCGATAAAATTACCTCTTATATAGATTACGCTAAAGATTCTGATGAAGCTGAAATTATTGCTGGTGGAAACTACGATAAATCAGTAGGTTATTTCGTACAACCAACAATTATTGTAACTACAAATCCATATTTTAAATCTATGTGTGAAGAAATTTTTGGACCTGTTATTACAATATATATTTATGAGGAAAATAAATGGGAAGAAACTTTAAAAATTGTTGATAATACCTCAGAATATGCCCTTACGGGAGCAATATTCTCTGTAGATAGATATGCTGTCGAAACAGCTTG
This sequence comes from uncultured Flavobacteriales bacterium, assembly GCA_913052655.1. Lineage (GTDB taxonomy): Bacteria > Bacteroidota > Bacteroidia > Flavobacteriales > BACL11. The sequence continues at coordinate 2,801 of CAJXFN010000070.1, forward strand.
TAGAATTTTAGAAAATGCTGCTGGAAATTTCTATATAAATGACAAGCCAACTGGAGCTGTAGTTAGTCAGCAACCTTTTGGTGGAGCTAGAGGTTCAGGAACTAACGATAAGGCAGGTTCAATTCTTAATTTATTAAGATGGGTGTCTCCAAGAACAATAAAAGAAAATTTTGTACCGCCTACAGATTACAGATATCCTTTCTTAGGTGAATAATTTTTTATCTTGATGGATATTTACTTACTATGCTAAATTTTATTATGATATAAAATAACTTACTTTATAAGTATCTCATGAATTTTTATAATCTGAGTAAGTAATAAATCTTTTTCATCATTTACAATTACATGATCAGATAGATTTACTTTTTCCTCTTCTGAAATTTGATTTTTTATTCGATTTTTTATTTCAAAATAACTCAATCCATCTCTTGACTTAATTCTATCAATTCTTAAATTTATAGGACACGTAACACAAATAATAGCGTCCAAACCGTTATCTGACTTACTTTCAAATAAAATAGCTGATTCTTTAATAACGTAAGAACTTTTTTGAACTTCTTGCCAATCTAAAAACTGTTGCTTTACTAAAGGGTGAACTAAAGAATTAAGTTTTCCTAACTTTTCGGAATCTGAGAAAACAATAGATGCAAGTTTTTTATTGTTTAATGAATAGTCATCATATATATCATTACCAAATTCATCTTTAAGGGATTGGACAAGCTGTTCAGAATTAGATAAAAGTTTTTTTGCCTCATTATCAGTATTAAAAACAGGTACTCCCAAAGATTCAAAAACTCTAGACACATACGTTTTTCCACTACCTATCCCACCTGTTAATCCAATCTTTTTCATTTTAGCAAATCTTGATACAGTTTTTCATATTTAGGTAATATATTCGGTAAATCAAACTTAGTCGCATGTTTAAATGCATTTTTCTTAAACTTTGTTAAAGTATCATCATCTTTTAAAATCATCAAAGCGTCATTACTCATTTTAGAAACATCCCCAACTTCAGATAAAAAACCTGTAATGCCATCTATATTTACCTCTTTTAATCCTCCTGAATTTGTAGAAATTACAGCTACTTCAGAAGCCATCGCTTCTAATGCTACTAATCCAAAACTTTCTGTTTCTGAAGGTAAAAGAAAAACGTCAGAAATAGAAAGAAACTCTTCAACAGACTTTAGTTTTCCCATAAATTTAACTTTATAAGAAATATTTAATCTCCTTGATAGTTGCTCAGCTTTTTTTCTTTCGGGACCATCCCCAATCATTAAAAGTTTAGCAGGGATTTTTTTCTGTACTTCATTATATATTTTTAATACATCCATTACTCTTTTAACTTTTCTGAAATTAGAAATATGAACTAATATTTTTTCTTCCTTTTTGGCGATTTTTAATCTTAAATTTTCATCTATTTTTTGAGAATATAAGTTTAAATCTATAAAATTTGATATCATCATAATCTCATTTTTTATACTAAAATGAGAATTGGTTTCTTTTATTAAATCTTCAGAAACTGCTGTAACAGCATCTGATTTATTAATTGCATACTCAATTACAGGTTTAAACGATTTATCCTTTCCAAGAAGTGTTATATCAGTTCCATGCAAAGTAGTGACAATTGGTATAGAAATTCCATATGTTTCTAATATATTTTTAGCTTGTACTGCAGCAGAAGCATGAGGTATTGCATAGTGAACATGTAATAAATTTAAATTTTCATGACGAACAACATCTACTAGTTTTGATGTTAAATTAAGTTCGTATGGAGTATATTCAAATAAAGGATAGTCTGGAACACTAACTTCATGAAAAAAAGTATTCTCACAAAATACATCTAATCTAAAAGGTTGACTATAACTAATAAAATGAACTTCATGACCTTTTTCAGCAAGAGAAATACCTAATTCAGTAGCAACTACCCCACTACCTCCGTATGTTGGATAACAAACTATCCCAATTTTATATTTACTTTTTGTTTCCAAAATGTTTATAAATCTCTTTCATAATTTCTGTTCTAACATCCATTTTTAAAAGTTTTAAATTTTCAGCATCAGGATGAATTCTGTTTGATAAAAATATATAAATTAATTCAGTTTCAGGATCAGCCCATGCTATTGTACCTGTAAAACCTGTATGGCCGAAAGAAGATAAAGAAACACCTTCACAAGTAGGACCTCCAAATCCAGGTTCTGGTTTGTCAAATCCAAGTCCTCTTCTATTTTTATTTTCTAAAAAGTGGCTTTTAGTAAATAAATCCATAGTCGAAGAACTTATATATCTTTCATCACCATATTCTCCTTTATCTAAGTACATTTGCATTAATTTTGCTAAATCATTAGTATTAGAAAAAATGCCAGCATGCCCTCCAACTCCTCCTTGCATGGCAGCTCCCATATCATGAACATATCCTTTAATAAGCTGACTCCTATAAGTGTAATCTTGTTCCGTTGGAACTATTCTATTTTTATTTAAAGTATTTAAAGGTAAATAGCTTAAGTTTTCCATTCCCAATTTTTTATAGAAATATTTTTCTGATAATTCATTTAAACGCTCTGAATAAGTACTTTCAATAATTCTTTTAAAAAAATAATATCCTAAATCTGAATATTTATATTTTTTGGAATCCCTCAATTCAGAATATTTAATGAGGTTAAACATTGTATCAGGATAAGAAAAATGCAAATAAATATCTTTTGCAATTTCATTTGGATATATAGCAGAGTACTCAGTACTATATAAGGTGTCTCTTAATACTTTAACTCCATTTATAGTATCATCTTCTAAGGTATATCTATAGAAAGGAATCCATGATTTTAACTTTGCTTGATGAGAAAGTATATCTTTTATTAGAAGTGAACCTTTGTCTGATGTATCTAAATCTAAATATGTAGATAAACTGTCATCAATATTTAATTTTTCGTCATCAACCATCTTCATCAGCATAGGAACAGTGGAACTTATTTTTGTTATTGAAGCAAGATCAAAAACATCATTATTTCTTAGTTTTCGTTTCTTTTCATAAGTATGAAAACCATAAGATCTATTAAGCAAAATCTTTCCAGATTTTGCTACTAATATCTGACAAGATGGAGTAGCTTTTTGATTTATTGCATTATTAGCAATGCTATCTATTTTGTACAAATCTTGCTCATTTACTCCAAATTCTTCTGGAATTGTATATCCTAATCTAATTTTTTTTGTATTTCTACCAGAATTTATAGGAAAATGCTTTGTACTTACTGGTATCTTTCCTTTCATTGGAATTCCTCCAAAAATAGCTTGAGCAGACATTTCTTGAGAAATTTTGCTATTTTGATAAGATAAAACTATTGCGTCAAAATTATTTACAAATAAAAATGAATTTAATGAATATGGATTAGCAAATACTGATACAACAACTTTTGATTGTATCGCTATTTTCTGAACAAGTAAATCACAATCTTTACTAAATTTATAACTTTTCCAAGCATTAGCATTCGATTTATGAATACCAATAAGTACTAAATTATATTTTGAAAGTTTAGATAGTAACTCCTCTTGTTGTTTTTCAGAAGCATTTTCACTTATATTAAAGTGATCGATTTTTGCATATTTAGATAATGTAGATTGAAAATCTGAACCTGATTCGCCTATACAAACAGACGCTATATTTAAAGTATCCAATCTTTTAAGAGGTAATAGATTATCATAGTTTTGTACTAGCGTAATTGAATTTTCTATTAATTTTCTATTAATATAATGAGTTTTGTTTATCGTAATTTCATTTTTTACCTTATCTAAATTAATAGGAGAAAATTTCGATAGACCCATCCAATATTTATAATTTAATATCTTTCTACATCTTTTATCTACCTCCTCTTGAGATATTTCTTTATTACTAATTGCTAATTTAATTTGATTTATAGCCTTAGGAACATCTTCAGAAAACAGAAGAATATCATTACCAGCTAATAAAGCTTTTACATCAACAATTCCTGGTTCGTAATACTTGCTAACACCTTTCATGTTTAAAGCGTCTGTAATTACTAACCCTTCAAATGCAAGCTTATCTTTCAATAAATCATTTACTAACCTTGGAGACAGAGAAACAGCTTGGTTTTTAGTATTGTCTATCTCTGGAATATACAAATGGGCGACCATTACAGAACCTAAACCACTATCAATTAAAATCTTAAAAGGAAGTATTTCTACCGAATCTAATCTTTCTTTAGAATGATTTATTGTTGGTAGGCTTTTATGAGAATCTGTATCTGTATCGCCATGTCCAGGGAAGTGCTTAGCACAAGCTAAAATCCCATTGTCTTGCATTCCTAACATATACTGAACCGCTAATTCACCCACTCTTTTAGGGTTTTCTCCGAAAGATCTATTTCCAATTATAGGGTTTTCGGGATTAAAATTTACATCAACAACAGGCGCGAAATTAATATTAACTCCTATAAGTTTACATTGACGAGCTATCTCTTCGCCCATCTCATAAATAAGTTTTTCTTCCTGTATTGATCCTAAAGTCATTTGCCAAGGAAAACGTAAAGCAGAATCTAATCTCATAGAAATTCCCCACTCCGC
>CAJXFN010000071.1 GCA_913052655.1 uncultured Flavobacteriales bacterium
CCTTCATATTCACCAGAACGGCAATTTGCAAGATTCTTTCTTTTCTCTTCTTTTGCTGCCGCTTCATAATGATAGATTGGAATACCAAGTTCTGTTCCAACTCTTTCTCCTAGTTTATGGGCCCATTTTGCTGTTTCTTCCATGCTAATATTTGCAATTGGAACTAAAGGACAAACATCTGTAGCGCCCATTCTTGGATGTTCTCCAGTATGTTTACTCATATCAATAAGTTCTTGAGCTTTTTGGATTAAAAGAAATGCGGCATCAATTACTTGCTTAGGTTCTCCGACAAAAGTTATTACTGTTCTATTTGTTGCTTTTCCAGGATCAACATTGAGAAGTTTTACTCCATCAATATCTTCTACTATTTGTGAGATTATTTTTATTTTTTCAGGATCTCTTCCTTCAGAGATGTTAGGTACACATTCAACAAGTTGTTTCATTTTTTAATTTTTGTTTATGCAAATATAGAATTCTTTATATTTTACTTTATATAAAATCTTACTTTTGCTAATATGAATACAGATTTAGAAGAAGGAACTGTACTACCCTTAATGGAAGCTTTCTATACTATTCAAGGAGAGGGATTTTATACGGGAAGTTCTGCCTATTTCTTAAGAATAGGTGGATGTGATGTAGGATGCCATTGGTGTGATGTTAAGGAAAGTTGGGATGTTGAAACACACCCTACAACGAAGGTAGAAGAAATGATTTTTCCAATACTTGAGTATCCGAGTAATACAGTTGTTGTTACTGGTGGAGAACCATTGATGTGGAATATGTCTTATTTAACGCAATCCTTAAAAATAAAAGGATTAAAAACACATTTAGAAACTTCAGGAAGTCATAAACTAAGTGGTGAATGGGATTGGATTTGTCTGTCTCCAAAAAAATTCCAGAAACCTTTGGAAACAATAAAACCTTTAGCAGATGAGTTAAAAATAATAGTAAAAAACAAATCTGACTTTATGTGGGCGGAGGAGCAAAGAGTAGGAGTTTCTGAAAAATGTAAACTATATCTACAACCAGAGTGGAGTAATAAAGAAGATATGATTCCCTTAATCATTGATTATGTAATGGCAAACCCAGAATGGCAAATTTCCTTACAAACACATAAATATTTACATATTCCTTAAATGAGAAATTTAACTCTATTATTTGTATTTATTCCTTTCTTTTTGTTTTCTCAAACAAAGAGAGACTTGAAAAAATACAATAAAATTGTAGATTTGATAGAACAAAATGAATTAGAAAGCGCTTTATCTGAAACTTATAAACTTCTAAATATTAATAAAGAATGGAAAAAACCTAATTTACTTTTATCTAATATTTACTTTACAAAAGGAAATTTTGAAGAAGGAGAAAAATATTTCTTGAAATATTACTCTATTTATTCAAAGAAAAATGCTTCTGATATTTTCCAGCTTTCCCAGATTTTTTATACAAATGGAATGTATAAGAAAGCATTAAAATATCTATTAATATCTAATGATTTGTCAGAAAATGAAGATAAGTATAAAAGATTGATAAATAATTGCAGGTTTGCAATGGAAGCAATGGAAAAACCTGTGGAATTTGAGTATGAAAATATGGGTAAAAATATAAATTCTAAATATTCTGAGTATCTCCCTTTTATTTCAGTAAATGGAGAGAAGTTTATATTTACACGACTATTGCCAAACATTAATGGAGAATTACAAGAAGATTTTTATTTTTCTATACAATCAGACAGTAATTGGATTTTGGCAAATGAAATGGAAATTAATACAGAAGGAAATGAGGGATCTATATGCGTCTCTCCTAATGGAAATTATTTGATATACACAGCTTGTAACAGAATAGATTCTAGAGGAGGGTGTGACTTATATATTTGTGTTAAACAAAAAGATGGTAGTTGGAGTGAGGCAGAAAATTTAAGTAGCATTAATACAAGGTATTGGGAAAGTCAGGCTTGTTTTTCTCCTGATATGAAATATTTGTATTTTGTAAGTGATAGGCGTGGTGGTTTTGGGGGGGATGATATTTGGAGATCTGAAATTACAAAATTTGGTTTTTCTGAACCTAAAAATTTAGGACCAAAAATTAATACTGCTTATAATGAGATGTCTCCATTTTTGCATTCAGATAATTTAACATTTTATTTTGCATCCGAAGGTCATATAGGTATGGGAGATTTTGATTTATTTATGAGTAAAAGACGACATTCTGATACAACTTGGAATTCTCCTAAAAATATGGGATATCCTATAAATACATATAAAACAGAAAATTCATTGGCAGTATCTTCAGATGGCAAAACCGCTTTTTTTGTTTCAGATAGACAAGGATTTGGAAAAGAGGATATATTTTCCTTTAAATTACCAGAAGATACAAGAGCAGAGGAATTATCTGCATTAGAGTTAGAAATAATAAGTAAAGAATATGGTGATGAAATTATTTTAAATAATGTTTTGTTTGATACGGATTCTTATATGTTATTAGATCATTCCTTTATAGAATTAAATGTATTACTTTCATATCTGAAGAATAATCCTTCTGTGAAAATACATATTGAGGGGCATACAGATAATATAGGGGGAAGAGAACATAATTTGAATTTATCTGAAAATAGAGCAAAAGAAGTTTTTTATTACTTAAAAGACAGAGGAATTTCATCTGAAAGATTGAGTTTTAAAGGATACGGTGAGAGTAATCCAATAGAAAGTAATAATACAGAATTAGGTAGGTCTAAAAATAGAAGAACTTCATTTAGTATTGTAGAATAATATCATTCTTACTTTTAGGTTTCTCTTCCAATCTCCAAATAAAACCATCTAAATATTTATCACTATCTATGATGTCCTTATATGGAATTGTAGTAGAAGCTGGAATGGTTTTATATCTAATAGTAGAAAGTCTACCCTCATCCATAATTATAGAAATGTCGGTGCATATTACCTTATTAAGTCCTATGTTTTCTTTAGTTTTTTCATCTTTAATTAAAAATAATGATTGACCATTTCCAAAGATATCTAATTTGTTCAATTTGTTTTTAGTAAACCATGCGTTCATGTACTTTCCTTTAATCTGATTATAATAAAGACTATCTGCTTCAGAAATAATAATAGAGTTTGGATAAAAATTCATGCTTTCTATTTTCTGATTTAGAATGTTGATTTGTATGCTGTCAGAAGAGATTTGCATATCATCTACCCACAAAACAGGATGGAAAAAAAGCTCAATAATAGAGTCAGAAATACTATAATATAAAGAGTCGCATTTGCCTTGCAAATCTTTTTTGTATATTTTTACATCTGGTGAAGCTGTAATGTATTCCGATTCTGCAGATACACTTATAAATTTTTCTGCTGTTATAAATAAGGTATCTTTCTCCATTATAAGATTTAATAATGCACTCTTAGTTACTTCAACTTTGTCCTCGTCTTCAAAATATTCTGCTAAGTTTCCGTTTACAATAATTTTATTGAGGGTGTCTATTATTGAGATGTTGTTAATCGCTTTTCCGTAAGATTTATTTCTATCGTAGAATAAACTATCTCCTTTAATAATCTGCTCGCCATTAGTAATGTATGCGTTCTCTCTAAATTGTGATTTGTTTGATAGATTATTATACCATCCATTTTCACAATATATTATATTCTTCTCCGATAAAATGTAGGTGGGTCCTAAAAAATAACTTGTTTTATTTATAGAATTATAATTAAGTGTGTCTGTTTCTACTGAATACTTTTTTGAATTAACCTTTACGTTCTTCTTGAAATAAAAAACATGTGATTTTGTGTTATATGTACCTCTTTCTGAAGAAAGTGTTAAATCTTTTTCAGTAATTATTCCTTTAGAAGGATAATGAGCAATGTTTGTCTCTAAATTGAAGAAAACTTCATCTGTCTGAAGTTGAGTATGTTTGTCTTTTAATAATACACCACCACTTAAATGAGCTAAATTATTATTTCCTTCATACGTAAGTTTTGTTCCTTTTACTATTAAAGTGTCTCCTTTGTTAATAGAAATATTATCAAAAGCAATCATCTTATTCTCTTTCATATAATGATGAGAATAATCGCAATTTACGATAGTATTGTTATGAGTAAAAGAAACGTTACCTCTACATATCCAATAGTCTGAACCATTTGGACCATTAGACAACTTATCGGCATGTACTAATTCAATTTTTTCAGAAGTTTGAGCATAACAATCAATACTAAAAAATAGTATCAATATATTTAAGATGTATTTCAATTTTATCTAAAGAATGTTTGTTTTCTATCTGGACCTACAGAAACAATACTAATTGGCGTTTCTAATTCTTTTTCTAAAAAATTAATATAATCGTTAACTTCCGGTGGAACTTCAGTTAAACCAGATATATTCATTAAATCTTTATCCCATCCTTTTAACTCTGTATACACAGGAGTTAATTTTTCATTATCTTCAAACGGAAGGTAATCTATTTTATTGCCATCTAACATGTAATGAGTACAGACTTTAATCGTTTTTAGACCTGAAAGAACATCTGCTTTCATCATGTTAAGTTGTGTAACTCCATTAATGTTAATAGCATATTTTAGAGCTGGTAAATCAATCCATCCACATCTTCTTGGTCTTCCTGTTGTAGCCCCAAATTCGTTACCTATTCTTCCTAATCTTTCTCCAATCTCATCAAATAATTCTGTAGGGAAGGGGCCACTTCCTACCCTTGTACAATAAGCTTTAAAGATTCCAATAACTTCTCCAATTTTATTAGGTGCAATCCCTAGCCCAGTGCAAGCTCCAGCAGTTATGGTGTTAGAGGAAGTAACAAATGGATAAGAACCAAAATCAATGTCTAATAAGGTCCCTTGAGCACCTTCGGCTAATATTTTTTTACCTTCTTTAATTGATTTGTGAATATAGTGTTCAGATTCTATATGAGGAAATCTTTTAATAGTATCTAGACTATCAAACCAATTAGATTCCATTTCATCTAACTTGTATTCAAAATCATAAAAATTAAGAATCTGAATATGTTTCTTTTTTAATTTTTCATATTTCTCTTTAAAATTACTAGAGGAAATATCTCCAACCCTCAATCCATTTCTTCCAGTTTTATCCATATATGTTGGTCCAATTCCTTTAAGTGTAGACCCTATTTTGTCTTTTCCTTTTGCTTTTTCAGAAGCCGCGTCTAAAAGTTTATGTGTGGGTAAAATTAAATGTGCCTTTTTGGATATTAATAACTCAGACATTTCAACATCAAGATTGTCAATTGAAATAATTTCTTTTTCAAAAATTACAGGATCTATAACTACTCCATTTCCAATAACATTAACAGATCCTTTATGAAAAATTCCAGATGGAATTGTATGTAGAACATGTTTTATTCCATCAAATTCTAGAGTATGTCCTGCATTTGGTCCCCCCTGAAACCTAGCGATAATATCATATTTTGTAGTAAGTACATCTACAATTTTACCTTTTCCCTCATCTCCCCATTGAAGTCCTAAAAGAACATCTGCTTTCATATGCTAAATATTTTTTTTACAGCTATTTGGTTTTAAACATTCTGAATAGAAATTTAATGAATGACTATCAATATTTATTTTCATGTGTTCAATGATACTATTTTTAATATTTAATATTCTTGGATCACAAAATTCAATAACGTCGTTACAAGATGTACAAACAACATGATCATGTTGTCGACTATGAAAGCTTTTTTCATATTGTGCCTGATTTTTACCAAATTGATGTTTTCTAATTAATTTACAATCTAAAAGAAGTACTATAGTGTTGTATAAAGTTGCTCTACTAACTCTATAATTTTTGTTTTTCATTTGAGTATACATTGTTTCTATGTCAAAATGCCCTTCATTTTCATAAATTTCTGATAAAATTGCATACCTTTCTGGAGTTTTTCTTTGCTTGTTTTCTATTAGATATTTAGTAAAAATATCTTTAACTTCTTGTTGTATATCCTGACTGATCATTTGTCTTAAATAAAGTTGTAAAAATATAAAAAATACTTAGGTTAAAATAAAAATAATCTTTTGTTTTATGAAAATTCTATAGGTGTTTATAAGTTCTGTTTATTTTAGTGACTCCATCTACATTTTTAAGTTTTTCAGTAAGAGAATTTAGTACAGAAACATTACGAACAAAAAGTGTGATTTCTCCTTCAAAAACACCATCTTTACTATTTATATTAATGGCTCTCATATTTACATTCATCTGAGAAGAAATAATTTTAGTTACACTATTTATAAGTCCTAATCTGTCAATACCCTTGACATTTAGTGTAGCTATAAAGTCAATTTGTTCTTTATTTACCCATTTTGCTTTTAAGATTCTGTAAGCATATTTAGATCTTAATTGTATAGAATTAGGGCAATCTTCTTTATGAATTTTAATTCCATCTTCAACTGTAGTAAATCCAAAAATTGCGTCCCCATCTATAGGGTTGCAACAATTTGCTAATTTGTACTGTAATATTTCATCTTCTTCACCAAAAACAATAATTTTATTTTTTTCTTTACTCGAGTAGATATTTTTGGATCTCTTATATATTCTTTGTTTAATACTCTCATACCATCCTGCATTTTTAGCTTTTACAAATTCTTTAATTTGAGAATTAACTATAGCTCCAATACCAAAGTTGTAATATAAGTCTAATGAAGTTTGAATATTAAAAAACTTTATTAATTCCGTCTCAGTTTTTCTGTCAATCCTAACTTTTAGATGCTTGAGTTTTCTTTCTGCTATTTCTTTACCAGTTTTTGCGATTTCTTTTTTTTCTTCTTTTAATGAAGATTTTATCTTTGATTTTGCTCTTGCTGTAACAACGAATCTTAACCAGTCTTTTTTTGGTTTTTGTTTGTTTGAAGTTATAATTTCAACCTGGTCACCACTACTAAGTTTATGACTTAAGGGAACTAATTTGCCGTTGACTTTAGCCCCTAAACAATGAGCTCCCACGTCCGAATGGATTTCAAAAGCGAAATCTAATGCTGTTGCTTGTTTTGGAAGTGTTATTAAATCACCATTTGGAGTAAAAATAAAAATTTCGCTTGAAAAGAGATTGAGTTTAAAGTCATCAATAAAATCTATGGCATTTGCTTCTGGATTTTCTAATAATTCTCTAATTTGGTTTATCCAATTGTCTAGTGAGGACTCTTTTGAATTATGATCTTTGTATTTCCAATGGGCAGCATATCCTTTTTCAGCAATATCATCCATTCTTTTAGTTCTGATTTGAACTTCTACCCATTT
>CAJXFN010000072.1 GCA_913052655.1 uncultured Flavobacteriales bacterium
CCCGCAGGTCCCATGTTTTTTTGTGCTCCAGCATATATTAAGTCAAATTTACTAACATCAATTTTTCTACTGAAAATGTCAGAACTCATATCACAAACCATTAAAGATGGAACATTAGGAAATTCTTTAATTTGTGTCCCAAAAATAGTATTGTTAGAGGTACAGTGAAAATAATCAACATCTTTTGGTATTGAATAACCTTTTGGAATGTAATTATAATTTTTATCTGAAGAATCACCCACTATATTTACTTCACCAAAGTTTCTGGCTTCTACGATTGCCTTTTTTGCCCATGTACCTGTATTTAAATAAGCAGATTTACCTCCATTTTCTTTCATTAGATTGATAGGAGCCATAAGAAATTCTAAGCTCGCACCTCCCTGTAAAAATAAAATAGAATATCCTAAGGGTACTTCTAAAAGTTCTTTTACTAGATTTCTTGCTTTTTGCATTACATCTAAAAAGGGCTGGCTTCTATGAGAAATTTCAATTAAAGATAAATTGTCATTATTGAAATTTATAATTGCTTCTGAAGCTTTTTTTAATACATCTTGAGGTAAGATGCAGGGTCCTGCACTAAAATTATGTTTTTTACTCATTTATGATTTTGTTGAAATGATTTATTATTCTTTTACTCTTTCTATGTAAGAACCTTTAACTGTATCAATTTTAATTTTATCTCCTTCATTTATAAACAATGGGACTTGAATATCAGCTCCTGTTTCAGTTTTGGCAGGTTTAAAAGTGTTTGTTGCGGTATTGCCTTTTATCCCTGGTTCTGTATGGGATATCTTTAAAACAACATGAGAAGGTACTTGTGCAGAAAGTGGCATACCTTTATCAGCGTGGAATAATACTTCTATATTTTCTCCTTCTTTAAGAAATTGAACATGTTCTATAAAATCCTTTTGCATGATGATTTGTTCATAATCATCAATGTTCATTAGATGATAATCATTCCCCTCAGAGTATAGAAATTGGTATTTTCTGTTTTCTACTCTAATTACATCAATTTTAACTCCAGATGTAAATGTGTTTTCTAATAACCTTCCTGTGTTTAGATTCCTAATTTTAGTTCTGACAAACGCAGGTCCTTTGCCTGGTTTTACATGCAAAAAAGATTCAATTTTCCAAGGTTCTCCATTGTGGTTAAAACATAACCCATTTCTAAAATCTGCAGTTGTCGCCATAATATTTAATTTTGTTTATATCCTTTCATAATTCCTCTACCAGAGTTTTGTACAAATGAGATAATTTCATCTCTTTCTGGAGAGGATCTTAACTCAGCTTCAAGTTTTGTAACTGCTTGAGTATTATTGTTGTTTTTTTGAAACAAAATTCTGTAAATATCTTGAATTTCGGTAATTTTCTCTTCTGCAAATCCACGTCTCCTTAATCCTATTGAGTTTACACCAATATATGATAAGGGTTCTCTAGCAGCTTTTACATACGGAGGTACATCTTTTCTAACTAAAGCACCTCCAGAGATCATAGAATGCTTTCCAATTGTAACAAATTGATGTACCGCAGAATTACCTCCTAAAATTGCGTAATCCCCAATTTTAACATGCCCTCCCAAAGCTACACCATTTACAATAACACAGTTGTTTCCAATAATACAATCGTGTGCGACATGAGAATATGCCATAATTAAGCAGTTTTCTCCAATAATAGTTTTTCCTGTGACAGAAGTGCCTCTATTTATAGTTGCACATTCTCTAATGGTAGTTTTTTGTCCAATTTCTACTATAGAATCCTCATCTTTAAATTTTAAGTCTTGAGGTATTGCTGAAATAACTGCACCAGGAAAAATCCTACAATTCTCACCAATTCTAGCTCCTTCCATTATGGTTACATTCGAGCCAATCCAAGTACCTTTTCCTATTACAACATTATTTTCTATTGTTACAAAAGGTTCAATAACTACTGATTTATCAATTTTAGCTCCTGGATGGACATATGACAATGGTTGATGCATAAATTATTTTTTTGCTATTTGAGCTAATAAATCTGCTTCTACAACTATTTTTCCATTTACGAATCCTTTACCATGCATGTGGCATAATCCTCTTCTAATTGGAGATATTAATTCTAATTTAAAGATAATTGTGTCTCCAGGAAGAACTTTTTGTTTGAACTTTGCATTATCTATTTTCATAAAATAAGTTAAATAATTTTCTGGATCAACCACAGTATTTAAAATAAGAACTCCGCCTGCCTGAGCCATGGTTTCTAGTTGTAAAACACCAGGCATTACAGGTGCTCCAGGAAAATGTCCTCTAAAATAATCTTCCTCTTCTTTCACAAATTTAACTCCTACAATAAAATCATCACCTAAGTCCCTAATCTCATCAATAAATAAGAAAGGGTCTCTGTGTGGTAATATTTCCTTAATTTGTTTCTTATTGTAAAAAGGTTTTTCGTTAAAATCAACTACAGGGGCTGTTGTTTTCATATCTTTTATTATTAAATCTCTAATTTTTTTTGCAAAATTTGTGTTATGTGTGTGGCCGGGTTTCAATGCTATGACTTTTCCTTTTATAGGAAAACCAATTAAAGCTAAATCTCCAATTACATCTAATAACTTGTGTCTTGCAGCTTCATTTTTATATCTTAATTTTAAATTATTTAAAATTCCTGATTCAGTTATTTGGATATCATTCTTTTCAAAAACTTTGGCAAAATTACTAAGTTTTCTCTTATCTATTTTGTTTTCTACTATAACAATTGCATTATTTATATCGCCTCCTTTAATTAGATTGTTTTCTAACAGTAATTCTAATTCATGTAAAAAACAAAAAGTTCTAGATGAAGCTATCTCGAAATTAAAGTTTTTTAAAGAGGAAAGATTTGATTTTTGAATTCCTAAGGTATGTGAATCATAATCAATAGTAACATCAATATTATACTCATCATCAGGAGTAACAATAATTTCTGTTCCACTTTCTTCATCTTTATAATAGATTTCCTTCTTAATTTTATATATATATTTATAAGAGCTTTGTTTTACTATTCCAACGTGATTTATTTTTTCAGAAAACTCTTTTGCGCTTCCATCTAAAATTGGAACCTCTTCATTGTCAATTAGAATGTCAATATTGTCAATGTTGTTACCAACAATAGCTGCTAAGATATGCTCAACAGTTTTAACAAAAACATTATTTTTTTTAAGATTAGTACTTCTTTCTGTAGAATATATGTTGTCAACAATCGCTTTGATTCTAGTATTTTCCTTATCTGTTCTTACAAAAACAATACCATTGTTTTCTTTTGCTGGAATCAAGGTCATATTAGTAAATACCCCTGTATGAATGCCTTTTCCTGAAAAGTGAATTTTATCTTTTAATGTTATTTGCTTTTCCATTATTTTAATAAAGTCTTCTCAATTTTATTTAAAGTGTCATACATCTTTGGTAATTTTTTAAAGATAATATAGGACCTTAAAAATTCTTTTTGATTAAATGCATAAGGTCCTTGAATTGTTTCTCCATCTTTTATATTAGAACCTACTCCTGTATGACCAGCTACTCTTACATTATTTCCTATCATTAAGTGGCCTGCAATTCCTGTTGATCCTCCAATCATACAATTGTCTCCAATTTTTGTACTTCCCGCAATTCCAACAAGACCTGCTATTACTGTATTTTCTCCAATAACAACATTGTGACCAATCTGAATTTGATTATCTAATTTTGCTCCTTTCTTAATCAAAGTTGAACCTATGGTTGCTCTATCTATTGTAGTATTTGATCCTATTTCTACAAATTCTTTAGTAACAACATTACCTATTTGTTGAATTTTATTGTAATTACCTTCTGAATTGGGAGCAAAACCAAATCCATCTGCGCCAATAACCGCTCCAGCATGAATTATATTATCTATACCAATCTTACAATTGTTATAAATCTTAACTCCTGAAAAAATTGTTGTTCTTTTTCCAATAGTAACATTATTACCAATAAATGAATGAGGGAAAACAAAAGTGTTATCTTCTATAATTACATTTTCTCCAATAAAAACAAATGGTCCAATGTAACAGTTCTTACCAATTTTTGCTGATTTAGAAATATCAGATTTATCTGATATTCCTGATTGAGGAAGTGTCATTTTATTATAAAGTTCCAATAGCTTAGAAAAAGCGATATAAGCATCTTCTACTCTAATGAGTGTACAATCTACTTTTTTATCAAGAGTTAGATTTTTATTTACTATAACTACTGAGGCTTTGGTAGTGTATATATATGGAGTATATTTTGTATTTGATAAAAAACAAAGATCTCCTTTTTTCCCTTCTTCAATTTTTGCAATAGAACTAACTGTTTTAGAAGATTCACCCTCAATAGTTCCATTAAGAATATTTGCAATTTCTTCAGATGTATATTTCATATTGCAAAATTAACAAAATCTTTAACTAGTTTGATAAGTTTGGATAACAAAGGAAATATTTGTTTACGGTTTTGTTAAGAGCTTCAATATTAAACTGATCAGAAGCTTCAGTTATGTCCTTAACTTGTCCATTTTTCATTAGAATGTTAATTTTAGATTTATTGTGATGGTATGCATTATTACTAACCTTGTCAGTAAATATTAAGTAATCTAGCTCATCATCATTCAGCTTGAAATGTTTTTTTGTTTTGTTTTTAACTATTTGTATATCCATTTCAGAAAAAGGAGTGTTCTGAATTTGAATCTTTAGAGGTTCTCTATGGATTATTCTTTTACAAAGTGTAGATAATACAAAATCTGAATTATTTTTCCATTCTTTAATACATGAGTAAATATCATGATCATCTAATTCTGAAAAGGTTTCTAGTAAGGTTTGATTGTTTGATAGATCATTTAATTTGTATTCGTTTTCTAAAAATATTTTTAATGGATTGCTAGAATACAAGTTGATTCCTCTTTGTATTAATTCTTTTGCTCTTTGTAATATTTTTATGAGTGTATGTTCTGATGATAATACAGTTTTATGTAAATAAACTTGCCAATACATCAATCTTCTAGCGATTAAGAATTTCTCAACTGAATAAATTCCTTTTTCTTCAATTACTAATTCATCATTTATAACATCTAACATATTTATAATTCTTTCTGTACCAATGTTACCCTCGGTAACTCCGGTATAGAAACTATCTCTTTTAAGATAATCTAATCGATCCATGTCTATCTGGGAAGAAACTAATTGATGTAGGAATTTTTTAGAGTGTTTGTTGTTGAATATTTGTATTGCTAACTCAAGTTTTCCATTAAATTCTTCATTTAATTTATTCATAAATAAATTAGATAAATTTTCATGAGAAATATTATTTACTATACTATGTTCTAAGGCATGTGAAAAGGGCCCATGGCCTATATCATGTAATAAAATTGTTATTTTTAATGCTTCTGCCTCTTCATCTGTGATCTCATTGCCTTTGTTTCTTAATTGTTGAATTGCTTTTTTCATTAAAAACATACATCCAATCGCGTGCTGAAATCTAGTATGGTATGCTCCAGGATATACTAAATAGGTAAGTCCTAATTGAGAAATTCTTCTTAGTCTTTGAAAGAACGGATGTTCGATTAGTTCAAAAATAATTCCACTTTCTAGAGTAATAAATCCATAAATTGGATCGTTAATGATTTTATTTTTTTTTGTTTTATTCATTATAGGGCAAATAACGGATTAT
Organism: uncultured Flavobacteriales bacterium; assembly: GCA_913052655.1. Classification (GTDB taxonomy): domain Bacteria; phylum Bacteroidota; class Bacteroidia; order Flavobacteriales; family BACL11. The sequence continues at coordinate 5,670 of CAJXFN010000072.1, forward strand.
TTTTTGATTTTTGTAAAACTAAATTAATAAAAGATGATATCAATACTTTGGGTAGATGATGAAATAGAATTGTTAAAACCTCATATTATTTATCTTGAAGGTAAAGGTTATAAAATTACTCCAGTGAATAGTGGTAATGAAGCTCTAGAATTGTTAGATAAAAATTTTTTTCAGTTAGTGTTTTTAGATGAGAATATGCCCGGGCTTTCAGGACTTGAAACTCTAAATCTAATTAAGAAAAAAATGCCAAATCTTCCAATTGTTATGATAACTAAAAATGAGGAGGAGAGTATTATGGAAGAGGCAATCGGTTCTAAAATATCTGATTATTTAATTAAGCCTGTAAATCCAAGTCAGATTTTACTTTCTATAAAAAAGAATATTGATACGAGTAGATTAATAGAGGAAAAGACTACAAGAGATTATCAAACAGAATTTAGAAACATTACAATTAGTCTTTCTTCCAATTTAGATATACACGAATGGAGAGATGTTTATAAAAAGTTAACCTATTGGGAACTTGAGTTAGAACAAGCGGGAGATAGAAGTGTTGAGGAAATTCTTTCAATGCAGAAAGCGGAAGCAAATATGCAATTTTTCAAGTTTGTAAAAAATAATTATAAAGATTGGATAAATGGAGATGATGCACCATTGTTTTCACACAATATTGTTCGAAAGAAGGTTCTTCCATTAATTGATGAAGGTAAACCAACTTACTTAATTATAATTGATAATTTAAGATTTGATCAGTGGAAGGTGATTCAACCTTTGTTAGATCCGTATTTTTCTATTAAAGAATACGCATATTGTAGTATTTTGCCTACAGCAACTCAGTATTCTAGAAATGCTTTATTCTCTGGAATGATGCCAAGTGAAATCAAGATGAAATTTCCTGAATTATGGTTAGATGATAGTGATGAAGGGGGGAAGAATTTGCATGAAAAAGAACTTTTAATTGATCAATTAAAAAGATTTTCTAGCTTTGAAGATATTACTTTTAACAAAGTATTTAATCTTGATCATGGTAAGAAGGTGTTAGATAAATTGAATGAATTTTTAAAAAAACCATTAAATGTAATAGTATATAATTTTGTAGATATTTTATCACATGCCAAAACAGAGATGAGAATGATTAAAGAGCTAACAAATGATGAGAAATCTTATCGTGACTTAACATTAACCTGGTTTAAAAACTCTCCTCTTTTTGATTTATTAAAACATCTTTCTTCAATTGATTGTACAGTTATAATTACATCAGATCATGG
>CAJXFN010000073.1 GCA_913052655.1 uncultured Flavobacteriales bacterium
CACAAGTAGATGCATAGGTACATGAACCGTCATCTAAGCTTGCATTAGGATCATAATTTGTAGCTGTTGGATCTGTACAACCTGAAATGATACATGAATTTATATCACAACTTCCAAAACAACTATATATAGTTGTATCTGAGAAAATAGAAGGCAATATTCTATCGTTCCAGTTATTTGGATCTGCACACGACTGACCTGTTAAATCTTCTTTAGTTCCCCAATCATTTCCATTTGAAGGACTATTTAAGAATATATAATTACCAGAAGTTCCAACATTTACAGTTACAGTACCATCCCATATACCGTCTCCATCAGGATCTGATAATGGAACAGCCATAGCATTACCTAACACACCTCCTCCAGCATACATTCCGTTTGGACCAACTGCTATATTCGCAGTATTCACAGATAAAGTAAGGTCAGCTGTATTAGCCGCCGGAGCAACTCCCCCGAAAAATACACTATCTAAATAATAAATTTCGCTAGCAGATGGTGAACTTCCAAATGAATAAAATATTGACAATTTATCATAAGTGTTAGCAAAGTCAATTGCAGCAGTACCATTCGCTTCATTTGCAAAATCAAAAACTAATGTATTCCATCCATTAGAAACAGTTGTTATAGCTTCAGTTTCTACTGATATACCTGAATTGGTATGATCTTCCGCTTTTAACCTAACAATTACTCCAGCAGATGGAGAATATACATGTGCTGTCATTGTTGTAGCACCACTAATAAATGGTATGGCGTTTATAAAACCGTTTGAAGTACTTAATGTTGTTCCAGCCCAAGATTGTGATCCAACTGCCTTATCTGTCATCAATACAGAGTTAGAAGAATTTAATGGATCTTGTGATAAAGATGAAACAGCACCACCAAAATCTGTAACAGTGTAATCTACAGTAGAATCATCCCATGTGATTGGCAAATCTATTTGTGATAAAATCGGACCGTAAATACACGAACCATCGTCAACTGTTGCAGACGGATCATAGTTTGTTGCTGTAGGATCTGTACATCCAGGATTACCAGATAAACAAGGAGAACACGATCCCCAAGTATCAGTAGTTGTAATAGCTCCAACTGTTATTAATCTGTTTGCATAGGCGAAATAATCTGTAACAGGTGCACATGCTGCTCCGTTTTGCATCTCTGCTATAAGGCCAGCTGTTTCAGTTCCTGCCCAACCATCTGTACAATATATATACTCAAATGTCCCTGCAGGTAAACTAAATGTTCCTTCCCAAACTCCATCTCCATCAGCATCAGTTAATGCGTAAGCACCACATGACCAACCATCAGAAGGACCTGTAGCTGCAACATATCCAGGGTTTAAACCAGAACAATTCATATCTACTGTAAGTGTCACATCATATGTACAAGAACCATCATCAGTAGTAGCCGATGCGTTGTAGTTATTCGCAGTAGCGTCCGTACAACCAGATGTTGAATTTGATGAGCCAGCAGAAAATGTGATATTATCAAAAAGGATAATTTCATCACTAGTTCTTCCATTTAAATCAAAATCAGGAAAGATTACAATTTGATCTTTTACAAGAGGATAAGCTCCGATTCTAGAAGAAAAATCGAACGTTAATTCTTCCCATTGATTAATTAGCGTATTAGAAACTTTAATTTCTGGAAGAGCAGCGTTTGTTGGATCTACTAACTTAATTCCTACGTCACTTATTTTGCTCTTGTATACTAATATTTTAATAATACAATTTGAAGTGTCTAGAGAAAAAGACCCTATATCAGACCCATGCTGTGATTCACACCCAGCCCAAGGTTGCCCAGTTTGTAAGGCTGTAAATTTTGCTACAGTAGCTGATGTGTTTAATCCGCCGGGATTAGGATTTGAAACAATCTCTAAAGGTGGATTAATGTCATTTTCAAATACTGTAAATGTCCAGTTTGATCCAATTCCAGGATTTTCAAAATCTATGGGAGCATTTTGAGAAAACAGATTAAACGAACTGATACATAATAGTAGTAAAAGTACTTTTTTCATAATTCTTGTTTTTTTAGTTTATAAAATTTTTCCTAAATTTAACAAAAAAATACTTAGTGTACTGCATACATTTACTTTTTTTATGCTAGATAAAAAAAGACAAAACTGTCTACTTAGTGTAAATTGTACACAACTCAAAAATAGTCGATTTTAAATAATTTTATTGTGTAATTGTAAAAATTACACTAATGTATAGAAAAGTTATAAGAAAATAATATTAAAATTTCAATCAAATAAATTGATTTATTTTAAAAACAACCTCCGAAATAGTATGATGAATTTACTGTTTTAACTTTAATATCATAATTATTATCAACAGAATACATATGAGAAATTAGATCAAGTACTTTATTGGAGTATCCCCACTCATTATCATACCAACTAACAACCTTTATAAACCTATCGTCAAGCTGAATTCCTGAATTTGCGTCAAAAATTGAGCTATGAGAATCACTAATAATATCTGATGATACCACAGGATCTTCGGTGTATCCTAAAATTCCATTTAATTCTTCTGATTTTGAAGCCCTCTTCATTACTTCACACACTTGATCATAATTAGTTGGTTTTTCTAAATTTACTGTTAAATCTACAACAGAAACATTAGCAGTTGGCACTCTAAATGACATACCTGTTAACTTCCCATCTAGTTCAGGCAACACCTTACCCACGGCTTTTGCCGCTCCAGTAGAAGCTGGAATAATATTTTGATAAGCCCCTCGACCACTTCTCCAATCTTTCGTTGAGGGACTATCAACAACTTTCTGTGTAGACGTAGCGGCATGAACTGTAGTCATTAATCCACTTTTGATTCCAAAATTTTCATGTAAAACTTTTGCTATTGGAGCTAAACAATTTGTGGTACAAGAAGCGTTAGAAACAAAGTTCATACTGGAACTATATTCTAGATGATTAACTCCCATTACAAACATTGGAGTATGATCTTTGGAAGGTGCAGACATAATCACTTTCTTTGCTCCAGCTGTGATATGATGCCTTGCCAACTCCTCAGTTAAAAATAATCCTGTAGAATCCACAATATATTCAGCATTAACTTCTTTCCAATTTAAGTTTTGGAGTTCCCTCTCTTTTGTCACTCTAATTTGTTTTCCATCAACATATAAACAGTTTCCCTTAACTTCAATTTTAGCATTTAGTTTTCCATGAGTAGAATCGTACTTTAATAAGTATGCTAAATGATTAATATCTATCAAATCATTAATAGCAACAATATTAATATTTTTATTCATTAAAGAGGCTCGGAAGATCAATCTTCCTATTCTACCAAAACCATTTATACCAACTTTTATCTTGTTATGCTGATTCATATATTATTTCTATTTGTAGTTTTATTTTCCTAAGTAAAATGATTAAAATCGTAAATTCAACTAATTAGTTTCTAGAGTTATTTCTTGTTTTATCTTTTCTCCTCTTAATCGGACTTCATATCTCCATCCTCCCTCAGAATTTAAATTACATTGTTCAACGATTTTAAGAGCTTCTTCTTTTGATTTTATTTCCAATATAGATGAAAGTCCGTCTAATAGAAAAACACTTGATTTTTTTCCCGTAACTTCATTTTTAAATATTTTGATTATATTAAATGACATATATTATTAAAATTTTATAGAACTAAAGTGTATGTCTATACTATTAAATACTAACTTATATTTTTCTCTTTTACTTTTAAATTACAACCATTTCTTTCATGAAAGTATAGAAGTTTTAAAAAGATTAAAAACCATTTACAATAAATATAACGCAAAGATAGTGTATTTATTACACTTATAAAAATAAATTCAACATATTATAATTTGTGTAATAAATACACTATGTTTGCAAGACTTTTTAAAAAAAAATTAATGATTTTAATAGCTGATAGTGGGTCAACAAAATGTAGCTGGGCTCTATGTGATGAGAAAGGGACACTTTTAAAGGAATGCAAGACTATAGGTTTTAATCCATATTTTATACAAAACGATTCAATCATACAGCATTTAGAGAAATCAGAACTAAACAACTTTAAAGATGAAGTAAAGTTTGTTTTCTTTTATGGAGCAGGATGTTCATCCAAACAAGCAAATAAAATAATTGAACATCCATTTACTCAATTCTTTAAAAATGCTGAAATTAACATTAATCATGATCTAGAAGCGGCCTGCTTTGCAATGTATGACAAGAAACCTAATATTACTTGTATTTTAGGCACTGGATCTAATTCTTGTTTTTATGATGGTAAAAATATTATCGAAAATGCTCCTTCATTAGGATTTATAGTTGGAGATGAAGCTTCTGGAAATTATTTTGGCAAACAGGCGCTAAAACTATATTTTAATAATGTAATGTCAGAGAAATTAAAAGAAAAATTTGAAGCCAAATACGAAACAGACATATCTATCGTCAATAAAAGAATCTATAATGATAGTAGACCAAATGTATTTCTCGCAGAATATTTTCCATTTATTTCTGAAACAAAAGATTATCCAATTATAAAAGATTTAATAAAAGAAGGGTTAGACGAATTTATCAATCTTCATATAAAATGTTTTAGCAATTACAAAGAAGTTGAAATTAATTTTATTGGATCAGTCTCCTACTTTTTATCAGAAGAAATAAATGAATCCGCTAAAAGACATAAATTTAGAGTAGGTAAAATTTTGAAAAATCCAATTAAAAAATTAATTGATTTCCATTTTAAGAAAATAATAAATAATCACAAGGAACAATCATCTGTTTCTAATAATTAGCACTTAAATTTTTGAGCAAGAAACACTATAAATAATTATTTTATTATTTAATATTTTCTTTTATCCATAAATTAAAACTTATAATATCAATATCTTCAGAATCTGCATCTGACATAATTGATAACAAATACTCTTTTTCAGCTTCAATATTATCAGAATGAATCTTCTTTAATATTAAATCTATCATTTTCTTCTCTCTTATATAATTCTCTTCTAATAATAATGACTTATAATCCGATTTAAGAATAATAATCTTATCATTAAGATTCTCATTTGATACCAAAGTTTTAATCATTAGTTGGGTAATTAATATTTTTAATTGGAATGATTTATCTAATAATAAAAAATCCTCTTGCATAATTAGTCTAGATATATTCTTATGAGATTCTTTAAAATTATCTTCATAGTAATAAATTAATGAACGATTTAAATAAATAAACGCATTATAAGATGGTAATTTTTTAATTACTTCACTCCTACTTGCTTTATTTAAATAATCTAATGCTTTCTTTTTATCTGTTTTAGCGTAATTTAATACAAGTATATTATAGTAGTAGAATAGATATTTATCGTGCAAGAAATAATCGTATTCTTTCATGCCACTTAATAATTCTTCAGAGTATTTCAATGACTGTTTATACTTCTTAGTTTTATACAAACAATTAGACAGATAAGTTAATAAGGTGAGCTTCTCATTATGATTTGACCTGTCAAATAGCTTATCCTTTCCAAACTCATTATAACTTTCAATTAGAAACTTCTCTAATGATTGATAATCGCGTTCCTGAAGCAATAAACGACTATACATTTTAAATAACCTTATTCTAAATCTAGGACTATTTACTAAATTCTTTTCTTTTGAGATCTTTGCGTATTTTGTTTTTATCAGTTTAACTAAACTGCCATCTGATTTTCCAAAATTCTGTTTGGTTTTTATATCATACATTATTTTGGCTAATAATAAATCCATCTCATCAATCTCAGATAAGATCTTAATATTATTTCTTTTTAGTTCAATATAATGATCTACATCAACAGAAAGCAGCTCATGAGAAAGATGAATTATTTCTGAATAAATAATAGATAAAACTTCATATAACTCTGAATCTATTGCTTCTTTCTCCGCTTTTTTTAGGTAATGAAAAGATAGTTCTAATTCCCCTTTGTTCTTATAAACTCTAGATAGTAAAACAAAACTAAATGATTTAGATTGCTTGTCTTTCCAAATATATTGCCATACCATAGAATTATTCAATTCATGATAGAGTCGATTCTTAATTTGATAATAATTATTTGGATTTGTTTTTAGTTTCTTTAAGATATTTTTTGTGTTAAAATCACCTTTTGTTTTTCGTATATAATCAAAAAGATCTACATCCTTTCGATTTTTATTATTAGTTCTTTTTAGAAATAATTTAAAGAATCTAACCTCCTCCTTTGAAAGAGATTGTACAATAGTATCTAAAGTATTATACATTGAAAATGTTATTTTTTAATATACTTCTTACCATCTCTTATATACATGGATCCTATAGGAATATCATTAATATTATCATATCTTCTACCTAAGATATCATATATATAATAAGATGGAGCCTTATTAATAGGAGAAATTATCTCATTAATAGATGTTGTAGGTGGGATTACATACAAGGGAGTAATACTAGTATCAATAGTAGCGGGGACTACAAAACTTGGCCAGATGACCACTAAATTGTCTCCTGCTTGTTGATACAATTGTTGGCCACCATTCAAAGGGGCATTTAAATCGTCAATAAAGAGACTATCTCCTGGTGCAAAAACACCTTGGGGGATACTTTGTATAAAGGTTAATATCTGCCAATTTAGTGGATTTGAATTTACTGGAGCAATAGCCACATTAGCGGTAACAAACGAATCTATTATAGTTGTATTTCCTGTATTCACAAACCAAAAACCTAATGAAAAAGAAGCGGCATACTGAACTGTATCAGCATGCCACACTCCTTCTACACTAACAACCTGTGATTTTAGAGTCTTAGAAACTAAAACCAAACAACATATGAAAACAAGTATCTTCTTATACATTACTTTCTATCTATAATATACCTTTTCTCAATCGTACCATCTTCATAAATAAAGAATAAGGTTTCATTGCTATTTATTGATGTTTCTCTTC
>CAJXFN010000074.1 GCA_913052655.1 uncultured Flavobacteriales bacterium
CAGTAGTCATTCTCGAGGTAATATCTCCTCTTCTTTTTTCAGTAAAAAAACCAATAGGTAAAGTGATAACCTTTTTGTGTAGATTACTTCTCAAATCATGTACTACGCCATTTCGTATTGGTGTTAGAAAATATAATGAAAGGTATCTAAATAGATTTCTAAGGAAGAATGTTATAAGAATAAGGACACAAATAAAGAATAATGCGTCTTCTTTTTCCCCAGAGAGAATAATGGTATTTATTTCATAATAAAAATTATCTTTTAATGATTCTGGTGTTAAATAAAATCCCTCAGGTTTTATATTATCTACTTCTATGGTTCCAAAAAGTAATCCTAAAAAAGGAATTACCATGGTCAGTGATACCAAAGAAAAAAGAACGGTAAGAATATTAAAAACTACATTTAAAATAATATATATATAATAAGGTTTAGCGTATTTTAATATTCTAAAAAAATCTTTCATCACTGCAAATGTAACGATAAGAAAATAGAAAAGTTATCTTTGCGGTATGGAAACTACAAGACAAAAAAAGATATCTAAACTTTTACAGAAAGAGTTATCATTAATTTTTCAGAAAGAAACTCATCAATATTTAGGGAATATTTTAGTTACCGTAACAGCAGTAAGAATCTCTACAGATTTATCTGTGGCAAAAGTATTTTTAAGTTTTTTTCCAGTAGACAGTCCAGCCAAAGCTCTTGTTGTTTTAAATGAAAATAAAAAGTTTTTTAGAACTTTACTAGCAAAGACTTGTAGACATCAGTTAAGAATTGTGCCAGAGTTAATATTTTATATAGATGATTCTGCAGAATATGCAGAAGAAATTGATAGATTATTAAAGCAATAAACACAATCAATGAATTTTCCTTTTTTTATAGCTAAGCGATATAACTTTTCTTCTAATAAAAAGAATATCGTTAATATAATCTCTTATATTTCATCATTAGGAGTAGCAATAGGAACGGCTGCTTTAGTTATTGTATTATCTGTTTTTAATGGTTTTGAACAGATAGTACTCGACATGTATAATTCTTTTGATCCTCATATAAAAGTATCTTCTTCCCAGGGTAAAACATTCATAATAAATGATATTGAGCAAAAAATTTTAGATATAGAAGAAATTGAGAATTTTTCTTTTACTCTTACTGAAAGAGTACTTATGGAACACAATAACAATGAGTTAATAGTGGAACTTAAAGGAGTAGATGATTCTTTTGATGAGATTGTTAAAATAGATAGTTTGTTAAAATTAGGAGATTATTTTTATGATTCATTATATAAAAAATCTGATGTCCTAGTGTTAGGAGCTGGAGTAAAGTATAATCTCTCAGTAGATTTAAATAATATATTCAGTAAAATAGTTGTAACAGTTCCAGATAAAAAATCAAAATATATTAGAGATAGTTCGGATATTGAGAAGGGAGTTTTTACACCAATAGGAATGTTTTCAATACAGTCAGAATACGATAGTAAATATTCTATTTCACCAATTAATAGAGTTCAGAAATTATTAGACAGAGACGGTGAAGCATCCTCTTTGGAGATTTTATTGAAAAATGAAAAGGAAATGGATGAATTTAAAATTAAATTACAACAAATATTAGGAGAGGGTTTTATAATAAAAACAAGAATAGAACAACATCAATTTTTATATAAGTTATTAAACTCGGAAAAGTTAGCAGTATTTATAATTCTTACTTTCATATTAATTATTGCAAGTTTTAATATAATTAGTTCATTAAGCATGTTGATGATTGAGAAAAAAAATGATATTTCTACTTTTTGGAAACTAGGAACTCCTATAAAACAAATCAGAGGTGTATTTTTTATTAAAGGCTTTCTTGGAGTATTGATTGGAAGTTTAATAGGGATATTTTTAGGAGTCTTATTCTCCTTATTACAACAATATTTCGGATTTATTTCTATGGAAGGAAATTTTGTGGTGAATTCTTACCCTATAAAATTAGATTTGATAGATGTTATTATTGTGGAGTTAATAGTAATAATAATAGGATTAATAGCGTCTTATTATCCCTCTAAAGTTTTGACAGATAGATTTATAAGGTCCTAAAATTGATAATCTTTAAACTTTATTGCGACTTCATCTAAAGTGTCATTTATCTCATTTGGTGAATCAGAGGTTACCATTTTTATTCTATAAGGTTTAAAATCAATGATTCCTTTAAAATAATTGGTATAATGACGTTTCATCTCTGCAATTCCCAAAATGTTTCCCTTCCACTCAATTGAGTGTTTGAGGTGTTGTTTACAAGCCTCTACTCTTTCAGTCATATTTGGCTTGTCTAGATAGTTTCCAGTTTTTAAGAAGTGTTTGATTTCATTAAAAATCCAAGGGTTACCTATAGAGGCTCTACCTATCATAGCTCCATCTAATCCAAAATCATCTCTCATTAGTTTTGCTTTTGCAGGTGAATCAACATCACCATTGCCAAAAACGGGTATATTCATTCTAGGGTTATCTTTAACCGCTTTAATAAGTGTCCAATCTGCATTACCTTTATACATTTGTTTTCTAGTTCTCCCATGTATAGATATAGCTTTTATTCCAACATCTTGTAACCGTTCTGCGACTTCTACTATATATTTTGTGTTTTCATCCCATCCTAATCGGGTTTTTACAGTTACAGGAAGTTTTGTAGAATTTACAATTTGTTTAGTCATTTCTACCATTTTTGGAATATCTCTCAAAATTCCTGCTCCCGCACCTTTGTTTGCAACTTTTTTTACGGGGCATCCATAATTTATATCAATAATTTCTGGATTTGCTCTTTCACAAATTCTGGTAGCTTCCATCATGCTTTCAATATTATTACCAAAAATCTGAATACCGATAGGTCTTTCAAAATCATAAATATCTAACTTTTGAGTGCTTTTTTCAGCGTCCCTAATTAAACCTTCTGAAGAGATGAATTCTGTAAACATTAAATCTGCACCATGTTTCTTGCAAAGTGCACGAAATGGAGGGTCACTAACATCTTCCATTGGAGCTAGCAAAAGGGGGAAGTCACCTAAATCTATATTTCCTATTTTTACAGACATATTTTTACAAAAATAATAAAGCTTATGAACCTTAAAGGAATCTTACAAGATAAATCTGAATCTGCAAAATTATGGTATTTTGTAATGATTGTATTTATATCTTCATTTATAGGAATTGTATTTTCTAGTATCATTTTTCCAATCGAAATAGACATATTGTTAGAGGAAAATAAAAATAATTTAAAGATTTCTCAACTTATTGCTTCAGTTTTTATTTTTATTATCCCATGTATACTATTTTCTTATTTTTCAAATAAGGTATCTTTTAATGTTTTTGGATTTAAGAGTGTATTAAAAAGACAAAATATTCTATTAATTTTATTTATGATAATATTTATACAGCCATTTGTAGTCTTTTGTATGCAGTTAAACACTAGTTTCTTAAATTCTGTTTCAGAATATATTCCTGTAATTTATAATCAAATGGAATTAATGGAAGATAAAGCAGCAGAGTTAACAACTTTCTTTTTAAGTATGAATTCTATTTGGGAACTACTATTTAATTTATTTCTTATTGCCTTAATTCCCTCTATTGGAGAGGAGTTGTTTTTTAGAGGAGTAATACAGAAAAAATTAGGGAATATTTTAAAATCTACACATTTTGCGGTTATTCTAACAGCTTTTATTTTTTCAGCTATACACCTGCAGTTTTTTGGGTTCTTACCACGATTTGTGTTAGGTATTATATTGGGATATTTATTTTTTTATTCCAGAAATTTATGGACCTCAATACTAGCTCATTTTATTAATAATGCAATGGGAGTATTGCTCATGTATTCTCCATTTTCAGAAAATTTAAACACAGATATAACAAATTTAGATAATACTGAAGTAAGTTTCTTTCAGGCTTTTTTCAGTGTTTCAGTAGTACTATTATTTTTCTATTTATATAAAAAGATGAATATTCAAAAATCTGATTAGTTTGTTTCTTTAGATTTTTTTGTAGAATAGTTAATTTTAAGAGCATTAACTTTTCTTAATTCTGTTTTTACATCAGTTACAATCCCCATTGTGACATCAGTGTCAGCTTTAATAGAAGTGGTCATGTAAGGAATTTCATCTTCATCTTTTGATAGTCTTTCCGCATTAATAAAGTTTTGAATTTCGCCAACTTCTTTTCTACTAAAAGTAACATCATTTAGTTGAATTCTAGCCTTTGTGCCAAAAGTTGCTTGTTGAGACTGTGTAGGTGATCCGATATATATATAACTTACTAAAGATTTTTTTTCCATTTTTTTTACTTCAGTAGCTTCTGGGGGTTTTACTTCAACCTTTAGCGTAGTTTCTCTCATTACAGTTGTAACCATAAAAAAGAAAAGTAACATAAATACAATATCAGGTAAAGACGCAGTAGATATTGCTGGCATAGATTTCCCTCCTCCTTTTTTGAATTTACTCATAGTTTTAGTTTGCTTTTGTTTCCGCTTCTGAAACTTTCATGGGATAATATTTCTTTACTGTCTTCTGTTCTTCTGGGTCTAATTTGTCAAAATCTTTTCCATAATCGTTATTTGATTTCTCATTTCTTAGTTCATTATAGGCTTTAGTAAGCTCATTCTGTACTTGAATATACATGTTATATGAGGTTCCTTCTTGGTTTTGTAAAGATACAACAGCTTTTTCAGGGCTTTCTGAAGAATTATCTTTTTTACCATTATTACTAACAAATGCTTTTACATCTTCTTTTAATGATTCATTAATAATACCATTTCCATCTATTTCAATATTGTTAGTAGGGGATCCAATTCCCGCTAATACTTTATTATTCTTATTAATTAAAACTACAAATATATTTCGTTTGTGAATTTCTGGAGTTTCAATATTTTCCTCTGGCATAGGTGGTAATTTCCTAGAAATTCCAGAATCTACATCCATAGTAGTTGTAACTAAAAAGAAAATAAGTAATAAGAATGCAATGTCGGCCATTGATCCAGCATTTATTTCAGGTAAACCTCTTCTTTTACTAGCCATTTTTACTTGCTAAATTTCTTTGAAAATTCAGTAAAAACAATAGAAACAACCGCTATAGTTGAAAGAATGTAGAAAGACCATAATCCCATTCCTACCATATTAGAGGTTGCTTCACTTATATCATACTTCTGATATGTAGGTAGAACTTCATCTGATGCTAATACAAAGTATGATAGTAAAAGTACTAAAGATAATCCTCCTAGTGTAATAAGAGTCTTTTTAGCAGCTTTATTATTAGTGACCATATGTTTTACTGAGAAAGCGAGAATAACTAAAGTTGCTACAGCTAACATGATTATTGTTAACCAGTAAAAAATATCTAAGTTGTTTTCAATAAAAGATCCCATATAATTACTTATTATTTACAAGAATATCAACTAATTTTATTGAAGAGTCCTCCATGTCGTTTACTATAGAATCTACTTTAGAAATTAAGTAGTTGTAAAACACTTGAAGAATCATAGCGACAATAAGTCCGAAAACTGTTGTTAGAAGGGCTACTTTTATACCTCCCGCTACTAGTGAAGGAGAAATGTCACCAGCAGCTTCAATAGAATCGAACGCTCCAATCATACCAATTACAGTACCCATAAATCCCAACATAGGAGCTAGAGCAATAAATAAAGAAATCCAAGAAAGTCCTTTTTCAAGTAGTCCCATTTGAACACTTCCATATGCTACAATAGATTTTTCTACTTGTTCTAATCCTTCATTTGATCTGTCTAATCCTTGATAAAAGATTGAAGCGATTGGTCCTTTTGTATCCCTGCATACATCCTTAGCCGCATCTACACCCCCACTTTTCAGTGCGGATTCAACATCGTTCAGCAATTTATCAGAATTGATAGTTGCCATATTTAAGTATATAATTCTTTCAATAGAGAGAGCTAGTCCTAAAATTAAACAAAGAAGTACAATTCCCATAAACTCAGGACCTCCTTCCATAAATTTTTGCTTAATTATTTGGTGAAATGTTTCCTCATTTGTAACATCTTCCGTAGAATTTTCTTCTGTTGTTTCATTTTCGATAACTTCATCTTTAGATGTTTCTTCGTTTGTTACAGTTTCTGAAGCTGCAACTTCTTCATCAGCTGTAGTATCTTGAGCAAAGATCGAAAAGTTTCCTATCGATAAAAATGCGATTAACGTTAATAGTGCAAATCCTTTTTTCATTTTATTTATTTTTTTAAAATTTAGTGTCGCAAATGTATAAAATTTATCTTAATTTCTGCTTATATAGCATTTTCATATATTCTATTAACCTCTTGCCAGTTTATTACGTTAAAGAAAGCGTCAATATAATCAGGTCTTCTATTTTGATAATTTAAATAGTAGGCGTGTTCCCAAACATCTAAACATAACAAAGGAGTTCCTCCACATTGACCTTCCATTAGAGGATTGTCTTGGTTAGGAGTTGAGCATATTTTTAACTCACCGGAACAATAACAAAGCCATGCCCAGCCAGATCCAAATCTAGTTCCAGCGGCTTTAGAGAACTCTGTTTTGAAATTTTCAAATGAACCATAAGTATTATTTATGGCTTCCTCAATTTTGCCAGATGGATGGCCTCCTCCATTTGGACTCATTATTTTCCAGAATAAACAATGGTTATAAAACCCCCCTCCGTTATTTCTAACCGCTCCACTTAATCCTGGACTAGAACAAATTTCTTCTATAGTTTTTCCTTCTAAATCTGTTCCAGAAATAGCATTGTTTA